>AWOA01000146.1 GCA_000494225.1 Candidatus Calescibacterium nevadense OTU 1 | reverse complement strand
CAGAATATAAATTCGCAACCTGTATTTTTTGGAACACAGAAAAACACGGAGGATTGAGAAAAAAAGGATTATTCAAGCATTCATATATAAAACAAAATGGCATTTGGTATATATGCGATACAGACTACCAAAAATATAAACCAGCTCCTCAGAAACTTCACAGAGAAATCGAAAAACACANAGAAGAAAAAAACTGGGGATATGAAAAAATACCGCTTGTATCTTGTGTTATAGCCTCAAAAAACAGTCAAAATAATATAAAAAGAGCTATTGAAAGTGTGAAAAATCAAACATACAAAAACATAGAAATAATAGTTGTAGATGGGGGAAGCGAAGATAAAACAATTGAAATTCTTGAAAACTCTGATGTAGATTACTGGATAAGCGAAAAAGATAGCGGAATATATGAAGCACTGAACAAAGGTATAATGCTATCTTGTGGTGAGTGGATATTCTTTCTTGGCTCCGATGACTTTATATTACCTCATTCAATAGAAAAGTATATGCGATTTCTGTTAGATTTAGAAAAAGGAAGCCCAGATTCTCAAAAAATAGAAATAGAATTTGCTTCTTCAAAGATGCTCATATTATCAGAACTGAAATTTCTTAACCTCAAAGTAAAAATTGAAGAAATATATGGTAAGGAATGGAAATGGTATGAGTTCAAAAGATGGATGTCAGTTGCACATCCAGGTGCACTTCACAGGAGAGAGCTTTTTAAAAAAATAGGACTTTTTGATACGAATTACAAAATCGCTGGTGATTACGAACTTTTACTCAGAAAAAAAGATAAACTCAAAGCAGTTTTTTTAGATGAAATATCAGTTATAATGAGCGGTGAAGGTATAAGTAGAAAAAAGCCTCTCATTGGACTCACGGAAGCAGAAAAAGCAAAAATAAAAACAGCAGGAATAAATCCTCAAAAAGCTAAAATTGAAAAATATATATTTTTTGTGCGCTTTTTACTCGGAAGAATAAAAAGAATCATCAAAAACAAATTAATAAAGTAAAAAATCATCAAAAATCAGAAAATCAAGCAATAGCAAAGAAAATCAAGAGCTAATAATAAAAAAAAATAAAAAATCTTAAAAAAATAAAAAAGTTTCCTGAAAAAATTTTCAGGTTTACAAAAAAGAAGAAAAATAATTGAAACCATGGAAAAAGTAATGTTGAAAAATTCATTTGAAGGAAAGCTAAGAGAGATGACAAAGAAAGTACTTGATGGAGGAGAAATAACGAAGAATGAAGCTATGTTTGTACTTAAATTTCCATCAGAATATCTTGAACTACTTTTTGAGTGTGCAACACAAATAAGAGAAAAATTCAGAGGGAACAAAATAGATTTTTGTGCGATAATAAACGCAAAAAGCGGATTATGTCCGGAGGACTGTAAATTTTGTGCTCAATCTACAAAATGGAAAACCCAAATAAAAAGGTATCCCCTCATTAGCGTAGAAGANGCNGTCCAAAAAGCAAAAGAAGCATATAACATGGGAGCTACAAAGTTCGGAATAGTAACATCAGGAAGAGGGCCAACAGACAAGGAAGTAGAAATAATATGCGAAATGGTAAGAGAAATAAGGAAAAACGTTCCCGGAATAGCNCCTGATGCAACTTTGGGAGAACTCACAGAAAAACAAGCAATAAAACTAAAAGATGCAGGAGTTGATCATTCAAACCACAACATTGAAACATCTCCAAGATTTTTTTCAAAAATATGTACTACACACACTTACGAAGATAGAATAAGAACGATAAACATACTAAAACACGTAGGAATAGGTGTATGTTGCGGATGCATTTTTGGAATGGGTGAAACTTATGAAGACAGAGTAGAAATAGCTTTTGAACTAAAAAAAATTGATCCCAAAATAATACCAATAAATTTCCTCAATCCGAGACNCGGAACGCCTCTTGAAAACCAAAAGATTATTTCTGCCGATGAGGCGGCAAAATGCATAGCTATGATGCGATTCGTAAATCCTAAAAAGCAAATAAAAGTAGCAGGGGGAAGAGAAGTTGTTTTTGGAGATAAACAAGATTGGGTTATAAAGGCAGGAGCAGATGACCTTATGGTTGGAAATTACCTCACAACTCCCGGTCAAGATTACAGAAAAGATTGGCAACTTGCATTATCTTTGGGGCTTGAACTACCCGAGCATATAAAAGTAATTTCGTCAGCAAAAAATCAGGCTCAGGCGAGTTCGTAAATCCAAATCATCAAAAGAAGTTTTAAAATTAAAATTAAAATTAAAATTAAAATAAGGATAAGGAGAAAAATTTGTGCGATAAAAAAAGAAAAATTATAAAATAGGTGAAATTATAAAATGGGAACCAAAAAAGAAGTTAAACTTAACCTTGATTTTAACTTTACTTTTCCCTCAGACGAAGTATCTTTTTCTTTATCTGAAAATAAAGATTTAGTTTTTGCAATAAAAGACAAGAAAAACAATTTGAATTTAGAACTTATCGTAGGCTTACAAGAACTTTTGAAAATATTGAAAGAGAATTTTGAAGAAGTTTTTTTGGAAGAAAGATATAAGGGTATGCAAGAGATGTTGGGATTTGTTATTCATGAAATTAAAAATCCATTTTTTGCACTGAAAAATGTAGTTTTATCTTACCATTACAACGACGAAAGTAAAGCAAAAACTATAAAATCTCTTTTGAACAGAATAGAAACAATAATAGAAAATGTCACAATATTCATAAAAGGGAAAGATATAGTAGGGAAGCCAGAAAATTTAGAATCAGTAATAGAAGAGGTATTATCTGAGATTGAAGAGCTGAAAAACCATGTTTTCCAGCATGATTTTGAAATAAAAAGAGAGTATAATTCTGATAAAGTTTTCGTAAGAGGAGATAGATTTTTGCTTAAAAGAGCTTTTCTGAATATCCTTATGAATTCAGCAGAAAGCCTCGAAAACTCAAAAGACAGAAAAATATTAGTAAGAACACAAGATACAGAAGATGGTTTTATAAGATGCGACATAGAAGATTCAGGATGTGGAATCACTCCGGAGAATCTAAATAAAATTTTCATACCTTTCTTTACAACTAAAACGAAGGGGATGGGACTTGGGATGAGTACTGCAAAAAAAATCGTTGAGCTTCACGGAGGAAAAATTCAAATAGAATCAGAATTGAACAAAGGCACCAGAGTTTCCGTATTTATTCCGTACGATAAATAAATAAAAAAATTACAATTTTAGAAACCCTCTAAAAAAAGCAACAAAATAAAATGAAATGCATATAAAGGTAGTAGTAACTGGACCTCTTGAAGAGAACTGCTACATTGTTTTTGATGAAGATACAAACGAATGCATAATAATAGATCCGGGAGACGATGGAGAAGAAATAGAGAGTGAAATCAAAAAAATATCAGAAGATATAAAAGTAAAATATATTCTTCTTACGCACGCCCATTTTGACCACGTGGGAGCCCTAAAATATGTAAAAGAAAAATTTGGAGGCGAAATTCTAATGCATAGAGGAGATTTATTTTTGCTTCAAAGAGCTCATGAGGTAGCTATGATGTTTGGACTAAAAGTTCAAAAACAACCTCCTCCTGATAGATTCGTAGAGGACTCAGAGGAAATACAGTTCAACGAAAAAATAAAAATAAAGGCTATCCATGTTCCAGGCCATTCTCCCGGTGGGATGGCATATTTATTTACACACAAAAACGAATTTCATCTTTTCACAGGAGATATACTTTTTGCAGGCTCAATAGGACGAAC
>AWOA01000145.1 GCA_000494225.1 Candidatus Calescibacterium nevadense OTU 1 | reverse complement strand
TAGTAAATGTGATCTCAAATAAATACTATGTTCTAAAAGATCTAACGGAGGAGAAATTACTTTCTATATCTGACCAAACGAAAAAAATTCTCAAGGAACTTGATAGTAAAGCAAAATCTGAAAACAAAAAACTTGAAATAATCGCATTCATGCGAGAAGGAGATGAAGAAACAAAAGAATTTGAAAGACTTATGAAGCAATACGAATACAACTCAAAAAGCATAAAATGGGAAATTATAGATCCAGAGAAAAAACCTCAACTTGCTACAAAATATGAGGTAAGAACACTCGGAACAGTTGTTATATCTTATGGGGAAAAGACAATAAAAGTAGATATAAGCACACAAGATCAAAACAAAACTCCTGAAAGCCAAATCTCAAACGCTATACTGAAAATAGTAAGAGTTATAGAACCAAAAGTTTGCTTTACAGAAGGACACGGTGAAAAAGACCCAAATGATACCGAAATATTAGGAATATCTAAATTAGGAGAGTTTCTCAAAAACGAAGGATTTCAAGTTGGAAAAATAAGAACATGGGAGCCAAATCCAATAGAATCTGTATGTGATCTGATAATAGTTGCTGGACCACAACTTGGATTTACCCCCAGCGAAATAACAAAAATTTCAGATTATCTGATGACAGGTGGAAGAGCAATATTTCTCTCCGACCCAGACTCAAGAGATAATATAAGCGAAATAGTAAGTTCATGGGGTATAGGATTAGATAATTCTCTGGTAATTGATCTCACATCACGAGCCGTCGGAGCATCTCCCGCCCATCCCGTTATAGTAAATTATGATGAAGAGCATCCAATAACAAAAGATTTCAGGTTCGGCGTACTTATGAGAACAGCAAGAAGAGTATTTACGTCAAAGAACGTTTCAGGAGTAGATGCAACCGAAATAGCTAAAACATCAGAAAACTCATGGGCGGACTTTGATTGGCAATCAGGACAAGTAAAATTGGACCCACAAGATATAAGAGGGCCTATTCCTGTCGCAGTTGCAGCATCNGGAATTCCGGGGACAAAAGGAGGTGAAGCCGTATATGGAACNCTGCAGAATCCAANAACCACACAAGCAAGAATTGTNGTATTCGGAGACTCTGATTTTATCTCAAATGGTATGATAGAAATTCTTGGAAACAAAGACCTTATTTTGAATGCAGTAAATTGGGTAGCGGAAAGAGGAGAACTCATATCAATAAGACCGAGNGAAAGAAAAGNAAGAACTCTTGTTCTGACCCCAAAAAACATATCAACAATAAGAAATATATTCCTTTTTGCTTTACCAACGATTTTCTTTACATTAGCAGTGGTGATGTATATCAGAAGAAGAAAATTGTAAAATAAACCAGAAATTACAAGAAATTACATATTAAAGAAATTATAAAAAAAGAAGGAAAAGAAAAAATTTGTAAGCTATGAAAGTTTTCAGGCAAACAATTATTCTTTTGGTTGCTTTTCTGGTTATTTTAGGAACTTACTTTTTTGTTATAAAACCATCAGAGGAAAAGAAAAAGCAAAAAGAGGAGCAAGAGAAGAAAATTCTAAATGTAGATAGCTCAAAAATAAGCGAAATATGGATCACGAAGCAAAACGGAGAAAAAATTGGACTGAAAAGAGTAAATTCAAAGTGGGATATAATATATCCAATATGGGCAGAAGCAGATAAATTCTCTGTAAACCCAATAGCATCAAGGTACTCGTCTATTGAAATAGAAAGAGTTATTGAAAAAAATGTAAAAGATGAGGAAAAACTAAAAGAATTCGGATTCCTTCCTCCAAGATTCAAAGTTGAACTCAAAGTGAAAGACGAAAAAGAAAATGAAGAAGAAAAAAATATAGTTATACTTATAGGAGAAAAATCAAAAGTTGGATATAGCATCTATGCAAAAAGGGAAGATGATCCAGAGAACAAAATAGTTCTCATAAGTGCCTCGCTGGAAGCAGTAATAGATAAAAACTTACAAGATTTCAGAGAGAAAAAACCTATGGACTTTGTCGTCCCAGATGTCAAAAAACTCGTGATAGTGAAAAACGGAAAACAGGAAGAAA
>AWOA01000144.1 GCA_000494225.1 Candidatus Calescibacterium nevadense OTU 1 | reverse complement strand
TTGAAGAAAATAGGTGTTGAGTATGATTCAATAGAAGGATTCTTGTATCCAGATACATATTTTTTTACGAAAAACTCAGACCCACGTATGGTTATGTCTTACATGGTAGATAATTTTTTCAAAAAAGTAGGAGAAAAAAGATTAGGGGAGATGAAGAGTAAAGATTTTTATAAGACACTGATTTTGGCATCGATAGTAGAAGAAGAAGCAACATTTAATTTTGAAAAACCTATAATAGCGTCTGTATTTTTGAACAGATTAGCCAAGAACATGCCTTTACAAGCAGATCCTACCGCGATGTATGGGCTAAAAATTTTCACAAGACCTCCAAGACCTTCTGATTTGAGAGTTCCAAATCCATACAATACATACACTCAAAGAGGGCTTCCACCAACTCCGATTTGCTCTCCCACAATATACTCAATTGATGCGGTTTTGAGACCTGCAAAGACAAAGTATCTTTACTTCGTCGCAAAAGGAGATGGAACACACATTTTCTCGGAAACATATGAGGAGCACCTGAAAAATATAAAGTTCGTAAAAATGATAAGGAAGGCCAAAGCAGAAGAAGAAATAGGAATTATAAAAGCACAGCAGGAAGCAGAGAATAAATTAGAAACAGAGAATAAATTAGAAACAGAAGAAAATAAAAATCAATAGTCTGCCTTACTTATAATCTTTTAAAATCTATATCTTTCCTAAAATCTATATCTTTCCTTATAATCTATATCTTTATCTATATCTTTACTTATTATAATCTATCAATCTACCCTATCCCCTCTTCTGGTTTTTGCAAATTGGAGAGGATTTCATCTAACATAGAAACATAGTCATGAATTGTAAATCCACCTTGTTTGGTTTTTCTGAAAACTATTTTCGGTGGAGACCATATGTGGAAATCTTCGCCAAAGACCCCGAAAATTTGTCCTGTTATTCCCTCTGCTTTATCTGAAATAAGAAAAGAGATGAGATGTCCCACGAACTCTGGCTTTGCAGATTTAAGTTTTTGGGCAAATTCCTCACCTCTTTTTTTCAGAACATCCTCTGGGATTGCCTGAGTAAGACGTGTCCATGCAATAGGAGCAATAGCATTCACTCTTATTTTATATCTTTCAAGTTCCTTTGCCAGGGTTAAAGTAAAGCCCATAAGTCCAGCCTTTGCGGTAGAATAGTTTGCCTGTCCAATATTTCCCCTGAGCCCTGCAGGAGAAGATAAATTTATTATAACTCCCCCTGTTTTTTGTTTTATCATTTCTGCCACTGCGTTTTTTGTACATAAAAAAGCACCTCGGAGATGAATCCTCATTATTTCGTCCCACTTTTCTGTTTCCATTCTAACGAGCAAAGTATCACGAGTTACACCTGCGTTATTAACGAGAGCATCTATTTTTCCGAAAGCATTTTTCGCAAGATTTATAAGGTCTGCTGCTGCGCTTTCATCAGAAATATCTCCTATATACGCAGTAGCTTGACCGCCATTTTTTCTTATGTCTTCAACCGTTTCAAGAGCTGGTTCGGGATCTATATCATTTATAACAACTTTAGCACCTTCGCTTGCACATATTCTCGCTGTCTCTCTACCTATTCCTCTACCAGAACCTGTTATTACGACAACTTTATCAGTTAGGAGCCCCATGTATGTTTTCACCCCACTCTAATGGTTTGCCTTTTGAAGCGAATAATCTCTTTGATATGACTACTCTTTGAACTTGACCTGTACCCTCAAATATGTCAAAAACTTTTATATCTCTGTAGGCTTTGTTAACTATATGATGGTACTCGAGAGTTCCTTCTTCGCCCAAAAGTTCAAGGCATCTTGTTATGACATCAAGTGCGATTGGAGGAGCATAGGCTTTTGCTTGCGATGCTTCACGAGCATTAGGTTTTTTCATATCCATAAGCCAAGCAGCTCTTACACAAATAAGGCGGGCGATGTCAAGCTTTCTCTTCATTCTTTCAAGTTCAGCCTTTATTTTGACTGCAAAGGGAGAAACAGCATTGAGCATATAGTTTTCTGCAAAATAGTCTCTTGTGTGCTCATAAGCAGCTCTTGCTATTCCAATTGCCATCGCACCAACTGCTGGACGGGTCATGTTAAGAGTCTCCATCGCTCCCTTGAAACCTTCTTTTGATTTATAGTAATCTTCACCTCCGAGCAAGAAATCCTCATGAACAGCACAATCTTCAAACAAAAGNCCAGCGGTCTCAGAGGCGTGAAGTCCCATTTTCTTCTCTATTCTTGAAACTTTAAAACCNGGTGTTCCCTTTCTCACCAAAAAGGCTCTGTGGCCAGCTCTCCCAAGTTTCGGATCAACCGTAGCAAAAACTACAACCCATTCTGCCCTCGCTCCATTAGTTATATACATTTTCTCTCCATTGAGAATATAATATTTTCCATCCTTTTTAGCTGATGTTCTTATCCTTGCGACATCTGAACCTGCACCTGGTTCGGTTAGTCCGAAGGCTCCCCACTTTGGTTCATCTCCTTTGAATGTATCAAAAAATATCTTCTTTTGCTCCGGAGTTGCCATAAGCCTGATAGGAGGAGATGCAAGACCTGGACCAGGGAATGACATAAAAACTCCCTGATCACCCCACGCAAGAATTTCTGCAGCCAAAATAGATAAAGTAGCAATCATAGGAGGTTCCTTACTTTCACCAATAAAAGATTTGAGCCTACTTTCGCTTTTGACGTCATCACTCCCCATAACTCCTATCTCTATTCCCATTTGCTTTATTTCCTTGAAGAATGGATGGTCTGGCGGTATCGGTTCTTCCTTCTTATCACATTCGAGTCCCAAAGGTCTGAGTTTTTCTTTTGCCAACCACTTTACAAGTTCAAGAACCTGTTTGTGGTTTTGTGATAACTCAAACTCCATAATTTTCACCTCCTTTTTTTCTTTTTTTCTTTCTTTTTTTAATTTTTGTTTTCTTGCCGTTTAAATTCTTGTTTCCAAATTTTTTATTGTTCCCTCAAATTTTGCAGGGCTTCCGAAAGCATTAATTATATCTTGAAAATCCCTCATCCACTTTTCGGTTGGATGATCTTTTATGTATCCGTGTCCTCCGAGAACTTGAACAGCATCTGAGGTGACTTTTTTACCAACTTCAAGAGCCTCCAAAAATAGTTCAGTAGCGGTATCATCAAACCCATCTTTCTGATTATCAAACTCCCAGCAAGCTTTAAATAATATCTGTTCAAGTGATGTAGAAAGTATATCCATATCAGCAAGCATGAAAGATATAGCCTGATGATAAGCTATTGGTCTTCCGAAGGCAAATCTTTCAAGAGCATAATCTAACGCGTAATCAGCTGCACATTTTGAGATTCCTGCAACGATTGAAGAAAGAAATATTTGTGTTCTGGCAACAAATCTTCTCCAATTTTGAGATTGAGTTTGAACATCTGAAATTTTTTCAAAGGATTTTATTTCAACCTCATAAGCCGGCGATGAAAGTAAACCGGATCTAAAAATTTTTCTTTTAATCTCAAATTCCGAAGAAGAACAAAGAGATGGTCCAGATTTGTCTTCTGCGAAAAACAGGATGATTTGAGGTTCTTTTTCCTCTACAACCAAAACAATCTTATCCTTCTCCTTTATTTTAGCTTTTGTTTGAACTCCATCATAATATATACCTGCTTTTGCTAACGTTATTTTTGTTTTACCTTCTATACCATTTTTTATGAGGTCCTGATTTTGAGTTAGTTCAAAAACAGAATAAAGAGCGGGAAGAAAGGAGAAGATAGAATATGTGGTTCCTCCATCACCTTTTTCACTCATTGTTTTGAGAACGAGAGCTCTTTCTAACATTCCCATTCCTGCACCGCCCAAATTTTCCGGGAACTCAACTCCTCCAAGACCCAGCTCAAAAACTTTTTTTCTCAAATCATTAGCCCCTTTTTCTTCTATTTCTCTTACTTTCTCTCTTATCTCCTTTTTTGCAAAGTCCTCAACTGTTTTTACAAGCAAGTCTTGGTTTTCATTCAAAGAAAAGTCTATCATTTATTTTGACCTCCTTTTACATAATATCTAAAAAATTTTATCAACTGATGACAAAAGTTTATTTTTCACAAAAATTTGAATTTGTGTTCAAAAAA
>AWOA01000143.1 GCA_000494225.1 Candidatus Calescibacterium nevadense OTU 1 | reverse complement strand
TGTTCAGAGTTTCTATACGGAAAAGCTATATGAGGAAAAAATTTCCCGTGGAACACTTTTTGCAAATGTAAAAGGTAGAGTAAGTTTCTTTGTATAATATGAGAAAAGATTTGATTAAGTTGAGAAAAAGATTTGAGTAAATTGAAAAAAAAAGGAGGTAAATCACAATGGCTAATGAAATTTCTGATGTTTTAAATAGTTTAGCAAATCAACAAGATAATCAGAGGGCAGTTTTAAAAAATCAAGGTATAAGCAAAGATGATTTTTTAAAGCTTTTATTTACTCAACTCAAATATCAAGATTTTGAAGCATCTGTTGACTACAAAGATTTACTCTCTCAACTTTCTATACTCGCACAAATTGAACAGGCTATGAATATGAGGCAAGCGATAGACTCTCTTTCAGCATCTATAGCCAGAACAAATTTCCTCTCCGCATCATCTCTCATAGGAAAATCTGCTTACGTTGACGGTGATAGAGCTTATGTATCAAATGGAAAAGTTTACTCTTTGCCGGCGTTTCAGCTTGATATTCCTGCTCGGGATGTGAAGGTTAGAATATTATCGCCCGGTGGAGTTCCAGTAAAAACAATTGAACTTGGAAATCTAACGGTGGGAAAACACTATGTTTCCTGGGATGGAAAAGATGAAAGTGGAAATATAGTTCAAGATGGTTCATATACTTTTGAAGTTATAGCTCACGACTCCGAAGGTGGTGAGTTTAAACCACAGAAGCTCGTTTTCGGAAATATAGAGTCCGTCAGATTAGAGGGAAGAGATGTTCTTATAGGTTTAGGGGATTCTTTCTTTGAATTTGAAAGAGTTGTAGAGGTAAAAGGTTCACAGTAGAGCAAAATGAAATATAAGTTAGAGAAAAGGATAAAATAAGAGGGGAAACGAAAGCGGAAAGGAAATGAAAAAAGTTTTTGAAATTTTTTCAAAAAAATAAAAAGAAAAGGAGGTGAAATGATATGCCGATGCCTTCTTTATTTGTGGGAAGAACGGGAGTCCAAGCAAATATGCGGGCTCTCCAGGTTGTTTCAGATAATGTGGCGAATGTAAATACGGTCGGGTTCAAGGCATCCCGTCCAGAGTTCGTTGATATACTGCCAACAGGCTTTATAGGGGAACAGTTCGGAAGAGGAACAATCGTAGGAGAGGTTAGAGTCCTGCATACCCAGGGAACCCTTGAATTCACAGGTCTTGAAACAGATATGGCGATAGATGGAGAAGGTTTCTTCGTTGTAAAGGATGTACCAAGATTTGGGATTTTCTACACAAGAAATGGACAATTTGAGGTAGATAAGGATGGCTTCCTTGTAAATAGACTCGTTGATGGGAGAGACGGTTTGAGAGTACAAGGGTGGCAGGTTGTGACGGACGACAGAACCGGGGAGATAAGGAGGGTTGGACCTATGACAGATATAAGAATTCCACAAGTTGATTCTCCTCCAAGGGCAACGACAAAAGCAAGCTTTGGTCTAAATCTTGATTCAAGAAAACAAGTAATTGCATCTCCTCCGTATCCACTTTTTGATCCCGATGATCCTACAACATATCAGTTCAACACATCTGTGACGGTATATGATTCTCTTGGAACCCCTCGTGTGATAAATTTATTCTTCAGGAAAATTCAAGAAGCAGATCCTTTTGATCCGAATTCTAGGAACGTTTGGGAAGTTCTCGCAACTGTTGAAGGTGGGACGATTAATTTCCCACCACCAGATGCTTTTGGAAACCCACTCCTGGGAACCTTGGAATTTACAACCGATGGAAAGCTTGCCGCTGAGAAAATAAATGGAACTCTTGATAAATCCTTGAGAATTGAGGTCACATGGCAGGATGGTCAGTCTTCTTCTCCGCAGATTATTGACCTGAACTTCGGGACAAGTATAGATGAGATAAATTTTGGTCTAACTTTGCCAGAACCTGGGGTTCAGATTGGGCTTGATGGTACAACTCAGTTTTCCTCTCCATCTTCTGTTAATTTTGTAAGGCAAGATGGTAAGACTGTTGGCTCTCTCTTAAAATTCACAGTTGAGGAAGACGGGACAATAATAGGGTTTTACTCAAATGGTGTTTCAAGACCTATAGCTCAGCTTGCGATTGCTAAATTCACAGATAAAGACGGACTTTTGAGAGTTGGAAGAACTTTGTTTGCTGAAACTCCTCGCTCTGGCGAACCTGCCTTTGACAAAGCAACCGTTGGAGGAAGAGGAAAGGTCGTTGCTAAATCTCTTGAATATTCTAATGTTGATCTGGCAAATGAATTTATAAATATGATTGTTTTCCAAAGAGCATTTCAGGGTTCTTCCAGAGTAATAGCTGTCTCTGACGCTATGCTCGTTGAACTCGCTGGACTTATAAGATAATTTTATAATTTAGTTTTCAGAGCTAATTTGTTTTTTCTTCTTATTGTTGTTTTTTATTTTGTTTTTCTCCTTCTATAATTTTTCCTATCTCGTATATTGAGATTGGTCCTATGAATTTTTTAGCTATTTTACCATCAACGATGACAAAGGTTTCTGGGACACCAGATACTCCATAATCTATTGCGGTTTCTCCTTCGTCAAAGTGTATGTAGTCGTAAGGATTGTTTTCTTTGAGATATTTCAGAATTTTTTCTTTCGAGTCTTGAAATACAACTCCAACTATTTTAAGCTTTTCTTTGTCATTACTTTTTCTGATTTCGGTTAGCTTTACTCTTTCTTCTCGGCATTCTGTGCACCAAGAGGCAAAAAAGTTTATGATAACAATTTTGTTTTCAGAAGCTATTTCCTTTAAGGTCTTTTTGTTTTTTGGAATATTTTGCCGGTCCTCTAATTCTTTTGGATCAATGACTTCGAAATCTGTTGGTTCTTTGCCTAAAAGAGGTGATTTTTCAAATAATTTTTTTGACCTGAAAAGCCCTGGGAGAAAAGATAAGGCTACCGCTATGCCTAATACTGAAGAAAAAATGATCCATTTTACATTGCTTTTTGATTTTTCTTCTATATTTGTTTTTTCATTCATAGGGAATAGAATCTTTCTTATTTACTTACTTACTTACTTATTTATTTATTTTAATTCCTTCTGATATATTCTATAAATCTTATATTTTTGTGCGCCTGCGAGTGTGATTATCTTGTTTATTCTTTCGTTGTCTTCTAGTGTCCAGGAAAGTTCAGCGCTTTCGTAGCCTCTCTCTTTTCCTCGTTTTATTATTTCTCCTACCATAAATAAAGGTAGGAACGGATAGTCTTTCCTGAACTCTTTCCTTACTCCCAAAATAATTAATCTGAATGATTTTATCTTTTTCGTTTTTAACCGCGCAATTATTCTTATTAGGTCAAAAGGAGTTTTTCCTCCATTTGTACCAGCTAATACTTCATTTATATTAGGAATTGCTATACACACTCCGGCAGGTTTATTATCTATATAACATAATATGGCAATTTTGCTATCAAGTACTATTTTTAATGCTTGAGCTATTTCTTTACCTTCTTCTCGGGTTAACGGGGTAAAACCCCAATTATCGCTCCACGCATCATTAAAAATTTCAACGGTTATTCTTATATCATCATCTAATGTTTCCTTCGTCACTTCTTTTATTCTAATTTTCCCTTCTGATTCTTTCCAAACCAATTTTAGTAGAGAAGAAGTCTTTTTTTCCACGTCATTTCTTGTTATTTTCCATGCGAAAAGGTCCTTTGCTTTTGAGTAACCATTTTTTTCTAAAAGATCTGCATAGTATGGTGGATTGAAAGGCATCATTACGAAAGGAGGGTCATCAAAACCATGAACTAAAATCCCGGATTCTCCATTTATGTTGAATGAGAAGGAACCCATTATTTTTGTCATGCCCTCCTGTTTTAGATAGTTTTCTGCTGTCATCAGGAGCCTTTCCGCTACTTCGTTTGAATTGATGCACTCAAAGAATCCAAAGAAGCCTGCTTTTTCATTCCATTTTTTTATATAAAGTTCATCTATTTGTGCAGAGATTCTACCTACGACTTTTTTACCATCTTTTGCTATAAAAAATTTTGCCTTGCCGTGCTTGAAAAAACTTGAATATCTCAGGGTAATTAATCTTTCAAGGAAAATCGGAGGAATAAATGCTTTTTCTCCTTTTTTAATCTCATACTCGCAGTTGACAAATCTTAATAGATCCAAAAGACTTTTTACTTCCTTTACTTCTATCATAATTTTTTATAATATGTTCCCACTGGGGGTTTCCATTATCTCCAATTATTTTTTTACTTAATTTTTTGCTTTTTGTCTTACTTTTTTGCCTTTTATTGTCTTCTCTTTTTCTTTTATTTATTTATTATTTTTTTATTCAAGTTTTATTCTACTATAAACTCTGATATTTTAGAAGGGTTTATAATAAAAATCCTTTCTCCTTTGTTTTTTCCTTCGTATGCTACTATTATACCATCAAAGAATTCTTTTATATTTTTTATTTCTGGTGGAGGATATAGCTTTGAGTTGATGCTGTCAAACTCTTCTATTTCTTCAATATCATCTATTAATATACCGATGAAATCTTTTGTTTTTCCCGTTGGAATTATCATAAATAGCCTCCTTTTTGAGAGTTGTTTTTCCTCACTTTCGTAATCTTCCTCTTCTTTTTTTTCGTATTTTTTTTCCTGAATTTCTTTCTGTTCAGTTTTTTCAAGGTTACCTATATCTATTATTTTTCTTATATCAATAAATGACACGAGTGCCTGTTCTCCCTGAGTTATTTCAATTTCTGATATTCCTATTATATAGGGTGGAGCTCCATCTACTTTCGTTATTTGTATATCCCCTTTTTCTTTTATTATTTTCTTTACCTTATTTACCTCTATACCGAATTTTTTCCCACCTATTTTGAACAATATAACCCTTTTCCTAATTCCTTCATCCATAAATTTATTTTAGTGATGTTTATCTTTATGAGTTTTTGCTTTTAGTTTTTTGATTAGTCTGTTTTATAATATAGCTTATTTTTACTCCTCCTCCTATTCTTCCTCTCTTTCCTCAATAATTTTCTTATACTCTTGGTAAGGCAGTAGTGAGAACGATTCTAATGAGTCGTAAGTTTCTATTTCCATTAGCCAACCCTCTTTATATGGATCTTCAATTATAGTTTCTGGATTATCTATTGCTTCTTGGTTCAATTTTAAGACCTTACCGGATATGGGAGATACTATTTCTACCGTGCCATCAGATGTTTCTATTTCTCCTATTATATCCCCTGTTTCTATTTCTGTATCTTCCTCTACATACATATTTATCTTCTCTATTTCATCACTTTCTTGTAGTATGAATTCTGTTAAACCTATTCTCGCAATATTTTTTTGTTTTGGAAGTACCCAAACATGATCTTCAGAAAACAGAAGGTTTTTAGGTATCTTCATATTTACCTCCCTTCCCTTATTCTCATATTGTTTTTTCTTTTTCTTTTTGAAATTCTAATCTCTCAAAAGGATTTTTTCAGAAAAATTTTTATTTTTCATATTGATTTCATTTTCTAATGATCTAATTTCTCCTCTTCGCTACTGATTTCTTCATAATTTCATCCTAAAAAAGTTAAAAGTAAAATAAAATTCAAAGAAGATAAAAATCAGTAACAACCGAAATTGTTATGATAGATATAAAATTTTGTGTGTATGAAAAGATTAAAATGGAATGGATGGGGATATGAGGGGGAAGAGTTCCCGCAAGATAGAACAAAAAAAATTATTGAGGTTTTGCGTTCATTTTTAGGAATATCAGAGGATGATTTCTCTCCTTCTGTAAATCTTGAACAAATAAATTTACCAGACCCAAAGATAGATTATCAATTGCTTCAAAGAAAACTCAAAGTATCATCTGTTAGTGTTGAAAAATATGATAGAGTCTTAAATTCGTCAGGTAAAAGTTATAAAAACCTTGTAAGATTAAGAAAAGGCATTATAAAAAAATTTCCGGATGCAGTTGTGTATGTGAAAGATAAGAACGATATTTTTGAGATTCTTTCTTTCTGTGAAAATGAAAAGATCGCATGTGTTCCTCGCGGTGGTGGAACGAGTGTTGTTGGAGGAGTCGATACAGAAGAAATATCATCGCCGGTTTTAGTTTGTGATTTGACTTATCTTAACAAAGTTGTTGATGTAGATACTAAATCTTTAACATCTCGGGTTCAGGCGGGAGTAAGAGGACCGAACCTTGAAGAGCAACTCAGAAATTATGGACTCGCTTTAAGACATTATCCTCAATCTTTCTATTTTTCTACTCTGGGAGGATGGATAGCTGCAAGATCAGCGGGACATTTTTCGTCAAGATACGGGAAAATAGAAGATATGATTCAAAGTATTGAAGTTATAACACCTCGAGGTATTGTAAAAAATTTTGACGTACCATCAACTGCTTGCGGGCCAGATATACCTCGTGCATTTGCTGGTTCTGAGGGTATTTTAGGTATAATAACGGAGGCGGTCGTAAAGTGTCATAAGATACCTACGAAAAAGTTCTCCACAGCTTTTGTTTTCCCTGATTTTGAAACCGCATGCGAGGCGGCAAGAAGAATAATTCATTCTGAAATATTCCCACCTCTTCTGAGGATACTTGATGAGAGGGAACATATGATATCATCTCTGCTCTCAGGTAGGCCATATGAAGGCGGATCCCTTTTGCTTTTGGGATTTGAATCAGATGACGAAACAGAAAATATTGTGCGAATTGAGTTTGAAAAAACTTCTCAAATATGCATAAAATCCGGTGGAAAAGATGAAGGTAAGATGAGATTTGAAGATTGGAAAAAAGAATATTTTGAACAGCCCTATCTTCGCGACGTACTTATGGATTTCTGCATAGTTGTTGATACTCTTGAAACCGCTACAAGTTGGTCCAATCTTATTAATCTTTACAGAAAAGTAAAGGAAGCTATGGAGCAAGCTATTTTCTCCGAAACTTTGGGTGGTGTGACTTGTCGTGTAACTCATGTTTATACAACGGGGGCATCTTTATACTATTCTTTCTTTGCAAAAGCTCAAAAAGGGAAAGAAGAGGAACTTTGGTGGAAGATAAAAAAATCTGCCTCGGATGCTATATCAAGCTATGGAGGAACGATCTCGCATCATCACGGGGTAGGTAGGGACCACAAAATTTGGGCACAAAAAGAATTGAAAGATTCTTTGGTTTTTCTCAAAGGTCTAAAACTTTCTCTTGACCCAAAAAATATTATGAACCCAGGAGCGGTTTTTGATATATAAATCTTTTTTATAAATTGGGATTATTTTAATCGTAATCAAAACAAAATTTTTCTTTTTTGCGATATTAAATTTTAGTTATA
>AWOA01000142.1 GCA_000494225.1 Candidatus Calescibacterium nevadense OTU 1 | reverse complement strand
TTTTTAGAGAATAATCCATAGGAGACCAAAATTATCATTCCCACCGTTATAGCTGAGTCAGCTATATTGAAAGCCGGCCAGTGATATTTACCTATATGGAAATCTAAAAAGTCAACCACGTATCCTTTAAGTATTCTTTCGGAGACATTCCCGAGTGCTGCTCCGAACATAGCCCCTATTGTGTAGAAAGGGATACCAGAGAAAAATCTTGCGAAATAAAGGAGTGCAACCATAACAAAAACTGATATAAAATTGAGAACTAATCTTATTTTTTCGTTTTGAACATCCGAGAGCATTCCAAAGACTACACCTCTATTTCTTATATGAACTATATTGAAAAAATCTGTGATTTTCACTTCTGAAAGATATGGTAATTTTTTTTCAATTATATATTTTGTTGAAATGTCGGCAGTGAAGATGCAGAGTGAAACGATAAAGAATACAAACCATCTTTTCTTCATAGACTAAAACATTATGCGTGATCGAATGAACTTATTGTTTGGCAATCAAATTTCCTTTTGAATTTTATTGGGTGTTATAGGATTTCATCTTTATTTTATAAGTTTTAAACAGATTTTATTTCTTCCGTTGCTCTATTTTCTGTTTCTCGTGGTAGGTATTTACTCATAAGTTGCTCTATGTTTAATTTTAGTTCATCAAAAGCTTTGTATTCAAATGATTCTGATGAATAGTTTTTTAAGAGCCCATCAATTATTACAGATACTGCTTTGTATAGTCCAAGTATATTTTCTTTTATTGTTTCTTTAAGATATGTAAGTTGAGCTTTATCTCGTGGAGGAATTTCAAGGGTCTCGGCAATTTCGCACATCTGAACAACAAGGTGGGCTCTCATTATTGAATTGAAGAATTTTAGTATAACATCAACACATTCTGCAAAGTTTGCTGGATTTATCTTGTGAGGAATTGTCAGCATTTCTGCCCTATTTTTTTCGTTTATTTCTCTTATGTGGCTTATTATCTTATCAAATTTCACGTTTTTTTTACCTCCTTAAATATAAAAATTTAAGCTAATTTTCCTAAAAAATAAACTTACCAATAAAATCCTGCAAATGCTATTAAAGCTAAAAAATCAAAAACACTTCGCAGAAATTTTAATTCGGAAACCTTTAATTTATTTTTTACATCGCTAAATTGAGAAAAATTACATAATAATAATGAAACATGTGAATGAGAAACTATGGAGGGTAGCAAGAAGAATAATATTGTTGCAACATGGTTGATTGTTCTTGCATTTATGATTGTTGTCATGGTATCGCTTGGAGGGATTACGAGGCTTTCAAAAGCCGGTTTAGCTATCGTAGAGTGGAGACCTATAACTGGAATAATTCCCCCTTTGACTCAAAAGCAGTGGGAGGAAGAATTTGAAAAATACAAAAAAATACCTCAATACAGAAGACTTATGTTCTCTATAAGCTTTCAAGATTTCAAAAAACTTTATATTTTGGAGTATCTGCACAGGCTCTGGGGGAGGATGATTGGTTTTGCGGTGATTTTTCCTCTAATTGTACTTTCTCTGAAAAAAGTAATAGATAAAACATGGATAAAATACTTCATTACGTTTATATTTTTGATTTTGGTTCAGGGAGTTTTAGGGTGGCTTATGGTGAGAACAGGGATTGTTGAAGATAGAATTTTTGTTTCTCCTATATTTTTAGCTTTGCATAATACTTTTGCTCTCGGCCTATACTCTTTTGTTCTTTACGGAATATATAGGGCTAAAACGAAGGAGAGAGAAGTCGTTAGTCAAAATAAAGCTATTAATCAAAATATTGAAAATGAAAATTATGAAAGAACTGGCTTTTTGCCAAATCTCAGAAAGATAAAGTCGTTAAGCCTGATTGCTATTTTGCTTTTTGTTTTTCAGTTTTTTATTGGGACATTAGTTGCTGGACACAAAGCTGCTCTTTTAGCTCCAACTTACCCTGACATAAACGGATATCTTATACCCCCAGGTTTGTTTTCAGATAAAAATTTTCTAAATAATCCTCTATTTTTAAATTTTTTTCACAGACATTTTGCTTTGATTTTGGGTTTGGTTTTGATTTTGCTTGCCTTGAATGGAATTTTCTTTCCAATTATCTTGTGGTCAATACAGTTCATTTTGGGGCTCATAACAACCCTGAACTCAAAAGGAGACATACCAGTTCTTTGGGGGGTTTTACATCAAGTTAATGCTTGGCTTCTTTTTACGTCTTTATTTTTTACTTTGTTCAATTTAAGGACACAGAAAAATCTTTTTCCATTTACTGCCTTCAAGATAAAATAAGGTTCTTTTGTGTAATCTTTCGGTGGTATAAATCAAAAATTCAAATTCGTATGGAACTATTCTGAAACCAAGCCAGTATGGGGGGCGGGGAATTTCTTTTCCTTCAAACTCCTTTTCATACTTTTTGAATCTTTCAATTAATTCTTCGTATGAGTTTATTGGCTGACTTTGTCTTGATGCCCAAGCGGAGATTTGAGCAATTCTCGGTCTTGTTTTGAAATACTCATCTGCTTCGCTTTCAGATATTCTCTCAGCTATACCTCTTATTTTTACCTGCCTCCCGAAATTTTGCCACCAAAAAAGTGCCGCAACAAAAGAATTCTTTTGGATTTCTCTCCCTTTTTTAGACTCAATATTTGTAAAAAATACAAAACCTTCTTTTCCAAATTTTTTCAAAAGAACTGTCCTTATATTCGGCCTCCCCTCTTCATCAACCGTTGAAAGTTGCATGCAAGTTGGATCTTTCTCTTTTTCAGATGCTATTTTATACCATGATGAAAATATTTCAAATGGGTCATCAAGCTTTTCGAGTTCGTCTAAATGAGAATTTGATGTTATCATGATTAAAACTATTTATCCTAAAGGTTTCTATTTTTAAATATTCAAAAATTAAAATCAGGAAATAATGAAAGAAATAATTTTGATTGCAAATTTAATGAGATAATCAAAATATATTTTGAGTAGCAAGTATTATCCACATGCTTGAAATAGAAAATCTAAGCGTTTCGGTAGAGGGAAAGTTAGTTTTAAAAGGGATAGATCTTTTCGCTCGTGGTGGAGAAATACACGCTGTAATGGGTCCAAATGGTTCTGGTAAAACATCACTTGCTTTCGCAATAATGGGGCATCCAAAATACAAAATAGAGAGTGGGAGGATTGTTTTTGAAGGG
>AWOA01000141.1 GCA_000494225.1 Candidatus Calescibacterium nevadense OTU 1 | reverse complement strand
TCCCAACTGATTATTTCTGCCTCATCCCATAGAGGTTCGAGCCTTTTGACCAATTCAGCAAATTGCTACACAGTCAGCCCCGTGTATCGAAGGAAATGATTTGGCCTTTTAGCTAAGTTCTCATAATTCAAGTATCCCATAATATATATTATCAAAGTTTTTAAAAATTTTTCTCTTATTTCGCAGAAGGTCTAATGTTAAATTTAAAAGTTTAAATTTTTTAGGAAGCAATTCAGTAGAATATTCCTAATTTTAGACTATTTTTTATGGCTTGTTTAGTTTAGCTACTTTATCCTATATCTCTTTTACCTTTTGATGTTATCTTTTTTCTTCTTTCCTAATTTTGTGTTCTCCCATTATTTTTTGCTTTTAAACATTCATTTATATTTTCAAAAAACTTGGGTAAAGCAAAATTAGTTAAAATATAATTTTTTATATCATCACTAATATTTGTATTATTAATTCCTTCTTTAATTTCAAGTTCGTTTTTTAAATTTTTTATTTCTTCCTCAGTAAATTTTGGCTTTCTTTGCAGAATTTCTTCAATTATAGGATCGATATTAATTACTTATATACCTATAATATCAGGTACATGTGGAAAGTTTCTTTTTTCAAACAACCTAATATACTTCTTTATATCATCATCCTCTAATATTTCCCATCCTTTTAATTTCCCGTTTCTTTCAAAATAAGGTATTTTATCCCTGAATACAACAAAATGGCCAAAAAGTATTCCTCCTGCCTTTAAGTTGGCGCATTCTCCTATGAGATTTTCAAAATAATTATTGGCATTTTGTTTGAAATTAGAAGTTATAAATTTTATTGAAATAGCCATTTCTATATTTGGAATATAAAAAACAGTTTTAAATCCTATTCTTTTTTGAATAGGTGTTATATCTTTTTTAACAACACCAATATCAATAATCTTTGGATAATATGCTCCTTCTGTTTGAACTTCTTTTCCGTTTAAAAAATAAACATTATATTCTTTATTAATGAGTAATTTAATAGTATTACCCATCCAAGTATGTAAAGGCTTCAATTTTTCTTCGCTTCTATCACCAAAAAGTAAATATTTGGTATAACTTTCTTTTATTGCGTTATAAAAGCCTATATAAAGTTTTTGATTGTTCATAATAAATTTTCCACAAAAATTCATTTATAATTTTTTGGTCTTTTTCTTTTTTTAAAAATTCTATTTGTTCCTGTGAAAGTTTAGGCAAGCTAAAATTTTTAATAAAAGTTTTTGAATATGATTTCCATCCACCCTGATAACTTTTAGATGTAAGATTTATGTATTTCTCCATTATTTCTGAATTTAATATTTTTTTTAGTAAATATAAATCTTTAAATGGCTCTATTTTAGGAAAAATACCGTATCCACTGTAAAAAGTAGAATCTTCTTTCTCACATATTACAAAAGTAGGACTTAAAGCCATAGGCGGGGTTAATATCTTTTTTCCAAAAGTGGTGTTTATACCTTGCGACCTTCCATATGCATACCAAGTTTCATATTCTTTTTTGCCTTTATCCCTATTTAACAAAATTTTTTTACAAAATAACAAATACTTATAAGTTTCCGGAAATTTTTCTTTCAATTCTTTCTCTCCAATTATTACATATCCATTGCTTGTTTTTTTATATGGAAATATAATTCTCCTTTTATTGTCCAAAATATCTTTTTCTGATTTTATTACACTGGCTTTTATTATTTCTTTTGTTATTTCTTTTTCTATAAAAAATTTTTTCCCTTCAAAAAATTTAACAAAATAATTTTTTTCTTCTTCCGGGTTTTCTATTATATAAACTTCATCAGCTAAGGTTGCAAGTCCAACTCTTATGTCTGCTACATCTTTTAATTTGAGGTAGGAATTTTCAATTATATTAATTATTTCTTTTTCTTTGGATGAAACTAGGAGCCATTTTTCTAAATTAAGTTCTTCGTAATATATTTTTTCTCCTTTATTTTTTTTCAAATCTTTTATCTCCTGCTCATCTTTAATTTTTTT
>AWOA01000140.1 GCA_000494225.1 Candidatus Calescibacterium nevadense OTU 1 | reverse complement strand
AAGAAAGGGTATAATAGGAATGAAAGGAGGATTAAAATCTCTTGACACAGCAGTTAAGCCGTAGAAACTGGAAAGTTTGTTTTTGTGTATCCTTAATTCTCGCATATTAGAAAGCTAGTGACACAGTAGATTAAAATGATTTGCATATCATTCATAGTTTCCATAGTTTATCCTTGTTCCATAGTTTTATAACTTTTGTCAGGTAGCAACTTGGTTTATAATTGGGAAAATAAGCTTTTAGATTTATCTCATCCTCATTAAGTTATATTCTGATGATAGAAAGGTGAAATTAAAAATAGTTTTTTACAACAATGTTCTCCTATTCATTATCAAATAAATTTGTATGATAAGGAATGAAAAACTTTTCTGGATTATAATTATTTGTCTTTCACTTCTGATCTTATTTCCAAAAAATATAAATACACTTTTTTATTATGATGATAATCCAATAAGATTCATGGTAGCTAAGAGGTTAGCTAGCGGAAATATAGATAAAATAGATGAATTCATTTCTTTCTTCTCTTTTGGGTCGGCGGAGATATATATTCCATTCTTTCTTTTTTCAAAGATTTTTAATATACAAAACGACGATTTAGTTTATAATCTTGCTTCACTTTCTTATTTTGTACTATCTTGCATCATGTTAGTATTTTACTTTGATAAAAACAAGAAAATAATACAAAAGGGGAATACATATGATTATAGTGGATATATAACGAGCGTCGGTTACATATTGGTTATTTTCTGTCTTCTCGGAATTTCTGCGGTAGCAGGAGGTCATATCCACTGGCTTATATCTTGCTCTCTCTTTACAATTGTTGCTTCAAAAATTTATTTTTCTCAAAAGATTAATGCATCAGATTATATCATACTTGGGATTGCGCATTTTATATCTCCTCCACTTGCAATTTTTTCTATTATTTTTTCTCTTATAGAAAGGAGAATAGATATATTTTTAATTCCCCTTATAATAAACCTTGTTAAATTTTTCTCTTATTATATTATTTTGATAAAATACCTAAAAATTTTCCTTTCATTAGAAATTAGTCAACAAAATTTCACAATAGAAGATAAGTTTTTTCTTCCACCAGATTTTGGAATCATACTGAGATTCTTGAGTTTCGATTACTTCAGGTTATCCTTCATTTTTGCACCTCTGATCTACATCATAGTTTTTAGGTCAATTTTTACAGCAAAAAAAACCTTTATTGTCTTGGCTTTTATTTATTACTCTGTTGTTCTTTTTGCTCTCATCATTCTGAAGCTCTCGGAGGAGAAAACAAAAATTCTAAAGACTATTATATTTATATTTTCTGCACATATATTCACTTTAAATCCAGTAAGATTTGTTCCGCTTTTTCTCATTTTTTCGCTTCTACATATCAGGAAAGTAAAGTTTGATGATTATTTCAAGGTTATAGCTTTAGTTTTCTTTTTAGCAAGAGCCTTACTTTCTTTTTTTGGTTTCGGACCTTTACCACAAAAAATCCCAGGAAGCGTAAATTCTGTAATTGAATACATACTAAATAACACCAAAAGAGAAGATAAAATACTCGTTGAAGGTGATAAGCACATATTTGAAAAAGGAAGGTTAGTCCACCCCCTATATAACTCTCACATCCTACCTTATATAATAGCAAAAATTGAAAATAGGAATTTTGTGGGAACTGGTACTCCTTGGGAACCTTTTTACTCACCTTTCATAGCTGGAAGGTTTAAGGAAGTGCCAATAGATAAATCTGAAATTCTTTCTTTCATCTCAGAAAATGATATAAAATATGTGCTTTGCTGGACACAAGAATGTGAGAATTTTTTTAGAAATTTAGGTAAAAAAATAGTTGTAATAGATAAATTCAAAATAATTCATATCAAAGGTAATCAATATTAATTAAAATTATTTTTTTATTTATTAATATTAATATCCACAATATTACGAATTATGGTTTATAATATATAGGACATCCCTTACAAACATCTGGAATTTTTTTTCTGAAATTCCTCAAGAATTCATTTCTTCTCTTCATTACTCCT
>AWOA01000139.1 GCA_000494225.1 Candidatus Calescibacterium nevadense OTU 1 | reverse complement strand
TTTGTAATTGTTTTCCAAGCTCTTCTGCTCCTTTGGTTATCTCTTCTTTGGATATATCCCGTTTTATCTGTTTTTTAAACATGAGTTTTACCTGCTGTTTTTGTGCGGGGTTCAGATGTCGCATCTGTTTTAGAGCAGATATCATCATTGTTTTGTTCAATCCCAATCCACCAAGTCCGGGGATATTTGTGGAACTGTTTGTGTCATCCTTTTTCTTAAAAAAGTTAAGCATATTCCTATTGTACCAGGGGAGAGAAAGTAATCAATTATTGATAACAAAAAATCTCGTATGGTACGAGATTTCATTCGTTATTATCTTTATCACCAAATGGACGGGCAATGGACTCAATGATCTGAACAAATGCATTGGTAAAATAATCAATAAAACTCATCGTCTCCTGTTTTTTCTCAGGTGGTTTTTGTTGTGGAGGAGTTTCGAACATAGACATCTATATTATTTTGTCGTCCCTTTATTTTTCCTCATCACCACTCGAAGATCCGCCAGTAAACGCGCTAATGAGACCTTCTATAACTTGGATTATCGCTTGTACAAATGAATCAATAAATCCCATGTGTTTATTATAGTATTTTTATGAAAATTGACAAGGGGTGATTAATCTTGTATTTTAGTTAAGTTATTTAAATTCATAAAAGCGAGGAATTTTGAAAGTAATAATTATTGGAGAACCATCTTCTTGTATTAGCAAGGCAATGCTTCATATGATCTGCTCAAAGTTGGGTATCCCTGTTGAGGTGGTACAAAACATTAAAAAAGAAGATCTTGAAAAGAAGGAATTGAACTGTATTATAGAAGAACTTCTTATGTGCAAACCTCCACAAATCCCAATTTTGGAGATTCCAATATTTTTTGAAGAATTGCCAAAAAAGAAGGAGAGGACATATTCCAACGAACGCTTTTATTTAATAGACTTCGTTGGACAACCAAAAACTGTGCGCATTCGATCCCCGTGTAAGACGGGGGTTTTTATTCCTCAAATAAGTGGGACCCCTTTCGACTAAATTGTTTACTGTTTCTTTGATGTGCCCTCGGTTAGGACTCCTTCTCCTCAAAGCATAACTGAGGTGGGACTCTTTTTAACTAATTACTCGCCGTCGCTTACAATTGTTAAAAACCTGGGCTCGCGGTTCTGTCTGCTGACAGAACATCGCTCCGCCCTTCGAGTACCACCAGCCCTCGGGGGAATCGAACAAAATTTTGCAGACAAAATTTTATGAAACCCAGCGGTTTCATTACTTCCGCCACGGGAAAACTTCCGTTTTCCCGACCCCTTTCTCGTTCGAGCCCACCTCAGGCATGCATGAAAACAAAAAATACCCAAATGGGTATTTTTTGTTTTGTGCCTGAGGTGGGACTCGAACCCACACGGCCGTGAGGCCACACGATTTTGAGTCGTGGTCGTCTACCAATTCCGACACTCAGGCAAATCTATTGAAAATTTAAAATTGAAAAATTATTTATTTTGCTTCCAGTAGGATAATCTTTAATTATTCAATCTTCAATTTTTAATAACTTTTCAATATTTATGTTGAAAAGTACATATTGAGAATACAATGTGGATAAGGTAAAGTAAAGTCAATGGCACGTTCGATTGCAATATGCAATCAAAAAGGGGGAGTCGGGAAAACAACAACAGCAATGAACCTTGCTGCGTATCTTGCGATTCTAGGAAATCGAACACTTCTTATTGATTTTGATCCACAAGCAAATGCAACATCTGGACTTGGAGTGAAACACAATCCAGAAGAGACAATCTATCACGCAATATTAGGTGGCGTTACTCCCGATAGAGTGGTGCAACGCACGCATTTAGCAAATCTTGATATTGCTCCGGCGTCACAAGATCTTGCGGGTGCTCTTATTGAATTAGTGAACCTTCCTGAAAGAGAATATTTTTTAAGAAATTTTGTTGCGCACGTTGCACCATACTATCAATTTATTTTGATTGACCTTGCGCCGAGTTTGAATTTATTAACATTGAATGGCCTTCTTGCCGCGGATGAGGTTATCATCCCCGTACAATGTGAATACTACAGCTTGGAAGGTTTGAGTCAGTTGTTACAAACGATGGAGTTAATTCAAACAAATATGAATCACCCCATTGAGATTG
>AWOA01000138.1 GCA_000494225.1 Candidatus Calescibacterium nevadense OTU 1 | reverse complement strand
CCATGGGTATTTATATATTCATTCTCTTGGATTTTGCGAATATTATCTTTTATATTTTCATTTGCAGCTTTAGTAAAGATGAAACCCAGATTTTCTTTGTTGCTTTTCTTCATTTTCTTTTATGGAACTTTTCTGATGATTACTCTTGACGCTGGACAACCGAGAAGATTTCACACTGTTGAACCTATAATTTTTATTCTTGCTTCTTCTATATTCTCAAAAAAGTATTTGAAAACTAAGTCGAGTTAGAAGTTAAAATAACCTGAGTTAGAAGCTGAAATTTATTTTTTTGAATTTCATCTTTTGTTTTTTGTTTGGAATTAGACTTTTTTTATTATTTTTGATTTTTGATTTTTTGATTTTGAATTTTCAATTTGCCCCCATCGTCTAGCCAGGACTAGGACGCCGGGCTCTCAATCCGGAAACGGGGGTTCAAATCCCCCTGGGGGCGCCAAATTCTGTGAATCACTATTTTTCTGATTTTGTTTGGAAAATTCCTGCAATCTACAACATGGGAAAAGATATGGTATATTCACCAAACGAAGATAAAACAGCTTTCATATTTTTTGATGGTAAAAATAAAAAAGAATTTTCTTACAGGAACCTGAAAAATATATCTCAAAAACTCGCAGGTTTTTTCAAAGAAAAAATATCTTTTGGAGATAGAGTTGCAATTATATCGCATATACTACCAGAGGTTGTGTTTCTGCACATGGGAGTTTATCTTGCAGGCGGTGTAGTTATGCCTGTATCTCATCTTCTCGGTAAGGATGCAATAAAAACAAGGATAGAAAAAGGTTCTCCAAAAATAATATTTGTAGATGATGAAAACGAACAAAAATTAAGAGGAATATTGGAAGATTCTGATTTAAAAATTGAGCATAAGCCTATTGTTTTGAACATAAAAGAAGTTGAAAACATAATTTCTTTATCTTCTCCTTTTTCCGGAGTCGATACATACTTTGATGATCCTGCAATTTTACTTTTTACTTCTGGAAGCGAAGGTGAACCAAAAGGTGTNCTGCATGCTCACAAAATACTCATAGGNAGAACAGAAATTTTCAAATACATNACATATCCTCTTGAAGATGGGGAAATTGTATGGGACATTGCCGACTGGGGCTGGATGGCCGGAATGTTTTACGGACCTTTCCCTGCTATGAGGCTCAAAATTCCTTTTTTACTTTTCAGACCTAAAAAATTTGACCCGATTTTGGTTGTTGAGTTTATGAAAGATTTTGGAGTAACTACCGCTTTTATTCCTCCATCTGCTTTGCGAGCAATTTTTTCTGAGGTAAAACCAGATAAGTTAAGAAAACTCAGATTGAAAAAGATTTTGAGTGCAGGTGAAAGTGTAGGCCAAGTTATTCACGATATGTCAAAAGATATCCTGAAAATTCCTATTACTGAATTTTATAGTCAAACAGAAGCTGGACCTCTTATTACTAACTCACCTTATTTTTTCCCCGTTGTGAGTGGATCTTGCGGGAAAGTTCCTCCGGGATTGAGGGTCGGAATTTTTGATGAAAACTCAAGGGAAATAAAAGGAGAGGGGCAAGGGGAGCTATGGGTAAGATTTTCTGCTCCATTGGTTATGCTCGGATATTTCAACGAAGGTTTTGGCCAGAAAATTGTTAATGGCTGGTATAAAACAGGTGATGTGTTATATCGGGATAAAGATGGATACTTTTTCTATGTTGGCAGAAGAGACTACATAATAAAAACATCAGGATATAGGATTTCGCCTGAAGAGATTGAAAGGGCAATTTTGACCCTGGATTTTGTAGAAAGCTGTGTCGTAATTCCTAAAAAAGATGAATTGAAAGGATATATAATTAAAGCCGTTGTCGTTCTGAAAGAAAATCAAAAAAGTAAAGATAAAAATTACCTTTCAAGTCTAATAGAAAATAGGGTTTCCGAACTAATCGGTCCTCATGTAAGACCTCGGGAGATAGATTTTGTAGATGATATTCCAAGAACACCAACTGGTAAGATAAAAAGAGATGAGGCATTAAAAAGGTTTGGTTCATAAAAATGTTAATTAATGTTAATTAAAAAGGTCCATAAAAATTGTTTTGCATGTTTATAAAAATTCTTACTTTCTGTAAGTTTTAAAAAAGTCAGATGATGTATTAAGTTTTCACACTATGGAAATAAGTTTTAAAGATAAGGTCGTGGTAATAACCGGGGGAACAAGAGGAATAGGTAGAAGCATTTCCTTAAA
>AWOA01000137.1 GCA_000494225.1 Candidatus Calescibacterium nevadense OTU 1 | reverse complement strand
GCAAGACCCTAGGTGTAGTAGGTACAGGGTCTCTAATGAAGGATAAAGCCTTAGAGGTTCAGAGAGTAGTTGCTGAGAGGTTAAACCTTTATCCTGTTGATGCTGCTACACAAGTTGTATCTAGGGAGAGGATTGCAGAGTTCATAGCAGCACTAACCCTTATAGCATGTACATTAGATAAGATTGCAGTTGAGATAAGGAACTTGCAGAGGAGTGAGATAGATGAGGTTATGGAGCCTTTCAAGGAAGGTCAGATGGGTAGTAGTGCTGTACCTGTTAAGAGGAACCCAATAAAGAGTGAGAGAATATCAAGCATAGCAAGGTTGATGCATGGTATTCTTATGGTAGCATTAGAGAATGTAGCATTATGGCATGAGAGGGATCTTAGCAACTCTGCTAATGAGCGCTTTATAATACCAATGAGCATAATACTGCTTGATGAGATGCTTAACTCTATGATTAATGTTATTGCTAACCTTAAGGTTAACACTGATAACATAGCAAGGAACCTTATGCTTACGAAGGGTCAGATATTTGCCGAGTTTGTTCTAGATGCGTTAATAAGGAAGGGTATGAGTAGGATAGAGGCATATAAGTTAGTGCAGAGTATAGCATTTGAGGCAAGTAACAAAGGCATAGAGTTCCTTGAAGCGTTAAAGAGTGATGAGAGGATAAGTAATATTATAACTAGGGATGAGTTGGATAATATATTTAATGCTAAAGAGCATCTAGGTGCATCATATATTATTATAAAAGAGATAGCAGATAGAGTAACAACTATCTGTAAGTGATCAATATAATGATGATTTAAATATGGTTACCCTTGAAGTTATGCCTATGCAAGATACGATTAGCATCTCTCTTGCATCCATTGAAGAGGGCAAGGAGTTAAAGGATAGGTATGATGTTATAATCTTAGGCTCAGGTCCAGCAGGGTTAACTGCAGCAATATACTGCTCAAGGGCAAAGTTAGATACATTAGTTATAAGCGGTACCTTGCCAGGAGGGCAGTTGATGAATACGCATATGGTTGAGAACTTCCCAGGATTCCCTCATGGCATATTTGGGCCAGAGCTTATGATGAACATGAGAATGCAAGCAGAGAGGTTTGGTACAACTATACTTGATGATGTTGCTACAAGTGTTGAGTTGCTTAATGAACCGTTTATAATAAATACCGTTGATAAAAGATTTGAGGCTTCTGCTATCATAATAGCAACTGGGGCATCCCCAAGGAAACTAGGCCTAAAGAGCGAAGAGATCTTTGCTGGTAAAGGGGTATCTTACTGTGCTACATGTGATGGGCCTTTCTTTAAAGGTGAGGATATAGTGGTTGTAGGAGGAGGGGATAGCGCAATAGAGGAGGCTCTATTCTTAACAAAGTTCGCAAATAGTGTATATGTAGTACATAGAAGGGATAAGTTAAGGGCAAGTAAGATAATGCAGGAGAGGGCATTCTCTAACCCTAAGATAAGTTTTGTATGGAACTCTGTTGTAGATGATATAATTGGTGATAAGAAAGTTCATGGTGTAATAATTAAAGATGTTATAAATGGTGAGAGGAGAGAGTTGAGATGTGGGGGAGTATTCATTGCAATAGGACATGAGCCTAATACACAGATATTCAAAGGACAAATAGATATGGATGAGAGAGGCTACATAAAGGTTAGAGAGTATACAAAGACTAACATAGAAGGGGTATTTGCGGCAGGGGATGTGCATGATCCTATATATAGGCAAGCAGTAACAGCAGCAGGATTTGGTTGTATGGCTGCGTTAGATGTTGAGAGATACTTAACTGAAAAGAAGTATAAACATTAAATTTATAGAGTAACTATTCATAATATTAATTAAATTGTATTGTCATCGCTATTATTTTTAATTAAATTATTAAGAGGGAATCGCTTAGCATTGTAGCATTTCTTAAAGCATGATCAAATTCATTGCTAGTGAATACTCCCTGCTGTGTATAAAGGCTCTTGAACTTTCTACCATCATCAGCAAATATTGTAACTACTATTCCTTCATCTATCTTATCTACCAACTTGCATACAGCAGCCATAACACAACCAGATGATGGTCCAACCAATAGCCTCTCCCTTGAATACAGCTCCTTAACCATCGTAAATGACTCCTCGTTTGTTATAGTATACCACTCATCTACTATATACATCCTTCTCTCAAAGAGCGATGGTACATTAGACTCCTCAAAGTTCCTTAGACCTTGGATAAGATGCTGCTTTTGAGGCTGAACCGCTATTATTTTTATCTTACTATCCTTCTCTTTAAGATACATACCTACACCAGTTATAGTTCCACCAGGGCACCTGT
>AWOA01000136.1 GCA_000494225.1 Candidatus Calescibacterium nevadense OTU 1 | reverse complement strand
TTTCCTTTGCAATTTTTTCGCTTTCGCTTTCTCTAATTATTTTTATTATATCATCAAGAATACTTATAGCTTTTAGATAACCTTCAAGTACATGAAGTTGATGTTGAGCTTTTTCAAGTCTGAATTTTGTTCTTTTAAGTACGACCTCCTTTCTCATCTGAATAAAGCTTTGAAGTAAAGTCATAAGGTTAGCCTGAATTGGCTGTATGCCCTGAATAACGAGCATATTAACAAGGAATGAATCTTTAAGACCGGCCTTCTCATAAAGCTGAGCAACTATCGGATCAACTTCAAATTCCGGTTTTACCTCAACTACAATCCTTATACCAGTACGGTCAGATTCATCGGCAACCCTTATTATTCCATCTATTACCTTTTCACTAGCGAGCTTTGCTATCTTTTCTACTATCTTAGCTTTGTTCTGCTGGTAAGGGATCTCATAGAAGACTATTACTTTTGATTTCTGTCCCCTTTCAATTTTATACCTTGCGTATATTAACAACTGCCCCTTACCTTCACCGTACACCTCTTTGAGATCTCCAACAACTATTCCGCCTGTTGGGAAATCCGGACCCTTTATTATTTTCAGCACATCATCAAGTGTAGCTGATGGATTATCAATAAGAAGTAAGACAGCATCACAAACCTCTTTTAGATTATGAGGCGGGATAGATGTACTCATTCCCACCGCTATTCCGGATGTTCCATTTACAAGGATATTTGGAAATCTTGCAGGCAAAAACTTTGGTTCAGTCAAAGACTCATCATAGTTCGGAACAAACTCGACTGTGTTTTCTTGTATATCTTTGAGAAGCTCTTCAGCGAGTGGAGTTAAACGAGCTTCACTATATCTCATCGCTGCTGGTTCATCTCCATCTATTGAACCAAAATTACCTTGACCATCTACAAGTGGATACCTCATTACAAAGTCTTGAGCCATTCTCACGAGAGCATCATAAACAGCCTTATCTCCATGAGGATGATACTTTCCTATACAGCTACCGACTATCTTTGCACTCTTTTTATACTGAGATTTAGAAGTTATCCCCTCTTCCCACATCGTCCATATTATTCTTCTCTGAACTGGTTTGAGACCATCCTGAATATCTGGAATAGCCCTACCTATTATGACGCTCATTGAGTAGCTCAAATAAGATGACCTGAGTTCCTTTTCTATATCTACCTGAATCTGCCTCATAAAGCCTATTTTAAAATAAAAAGGTTAAACTTTGTAAAAAATCAGAATTCAATTTTAACTGTTCAATTTGATTTTGAACGGATTAAAAACTTCAGGTATTCCTCTATGAATTCATCTATTTGTCCATCAAGAACTTCTTCTGCTTGGGTTGTCTCATATCCTGTTCTATGGTCCTTGACAAGTTTATAGGGATGAAGTATATAACTTCTTATTTGATTACCCCACGCTATATCTTTTTTTTCAACGAGACTCTCCTTTTCTTTCTCCTTCTTTCTTCTTTCTAATTCATATAACCTTGATTGCAGTATTCTGAGAGCCATCTGTTTGTTTTTATATTGAGACCTTTCGTTCTGACAGACGACAACTATTCCTGTTGGGATATGCTTTATTCGTACAGCAGAATCTGTTTTATTAACGTGCTGACCTCCTGGTCCCGATGCTCTGAAAGTTTCAATTTCTAAATCTTCTGGTGCTATATTAATCTGAATTGAATCATCGATTTCTGGATAAACCGTGACAGCAGCAAATGACGTGTGCCTTCTTCTGTTAGCGTCAAAAGGAGAGATTCTTACAAGTCTATGTATTCCCGATTCTCCTTTGAGGTATCCATAGGCATATTCTCCTTGAATAAGAAGAGTCGCGCTTTTTATACCAGCCTGTTCTCCTGGGGTTTTATCTATTATTTGCACATCGAAACCGGATGATGTTGCCCATCTTATATACATTCTTGCAAGCATTCCTGCCCAGTCCATACTTTCAGTTCCGCCCGCTCCTGGGGTTATATCTAAAATAGCGTTCATTCTATCGTATTTATCAGAAAACATAAGGTCTATTTTGAGCTTCCGCAATTCTTTTTTTACCTTTGGCAAAAGTTCGTTTAATTCAGCGAGAGCATCTTGCTGATTTTCTGTTTTCCAAAGTTCGTAAAGGACTTGTGTATCTTCTATAAGTCTCCTTACATTTTCAAATTTTTCTATTTTTCTTTCCAACTCGTTTTTTCTCATCATCAGATTTGAGATAGAGGAAAAATCTTTTTCTCTTTCAAGGATCTTTTGGATATTATTAAGCTCATCAAAAACGGCATCTAAGTTAGCGGTAGATTTTAAAATTTCAAAGTCTTTTTGGAGGTTATCTATATCGCTTTCCAAAATCTGAATCTTCTGCATTTAGATTAATTTATTAATGATATTATTATTTTGATATTAGATAGAAATTTAAAAAAAATAGCATTTTTGAGTTATCAAATAATATTCAATTATTCTTTTTTTCATATACGGTTATTATTTTTTCGGGTTTGAAATAATAGGTGGAGGCTTTATCCTTCT
>AWOA01000135.1 GCA_000494225.1 Candidatus Calescibacterium nevadense OTU 1 | reverse complement strand
TAGTATAGATTTGCCTGGAAATGATGCAATAGTCTATCCGAAAATAGGTAAAAATTTTAATATTCATGTACCAAATGGTTGGGAAGTGGGTTGGTTAATCCCTCCTTGGCTTAAAAATAGACATTTTTTAATTATCGGTGATTCTCGTAAAGAGTTAGTAAAACTTTTGAACAGGCTAAATAAAAAAGTAGATGTTTTTTTGCATGACAGTTTACATACAGACGAACACATTTTAATGGAATTTACTACAGTATTTCCAGCGATGAGTAGTAAAGGTGTTTTACTTTGTGATGATGTTGTAGATTATTGGAGTCTAGCCTTTATAAAATTTTGCAAGGATAAAGGAATTTCATTTAAAATTTTCAATAACAGATTAGGAGTAGCAGTATTAAATAAGTAAGGGAAATATTTTAAGAAAAATTTGTGTAATAAATCGAGTTATGAACACTACATACATCATAGGAGCAGGATTTACAGGGCTTGGTGCAGGATTGGCATCGGGTTTTAAAATTTTCGAAGCATCGGATAGACCTGGTGGTATATATGCTTCATATCAGAAGGAAGGTTTCCGTTTTGAAATAGGAGGTGGTCACTGGATTTTTGGTGGTGATAAGTTTATCCTTGACCTCATTAATAAATTCTCAAAATGCAAAAGATATTTTAGGAAATCTGCTGTGTTTTTTACTGGAAACCTTGAAGAAACAAGAGAACTAAAATTCAAATTTGTAGATTACCCCATACAGAATAATCTCTATGCATTAGGAAATAAAATAGCATCAAAGGCTTTAAACGAAATTCTACTCAATAGTAGAAATTCGCATACACCAGACGGAATTACAATGGCAGAATGGCTGAAAATTAATTTTGGTCAGACTTTATTTTCTATCTTCTTTGCTCCATTTCACGAAAGATATACTGCAGGCTTATACAAAGAAATTGCACCACAGGATCCGTATAAGACTCCTTTTGATATAAAAAGTGTAATTGACGGAGCTTTAGGAAATCCTAATAGGTCTGTCGGATATAATGTAAGTTTTGTTTATCCAGAAGGTGGGCTTGATTCATTAGCTTGGGAGATTGCTAAATTATGTAACATTCAATATGAATCAAAGCTTGAAAAAATTGATATTGAAACAAAAACCCTTGTCCTTTCAGATGGTAAAGATATTAAATTTGACTTCCTAATTTCTACTCTACCATTAAATAAAATTCTTAAAATAGCTGGAATTTCAAATGAGGAAGAACCGTACACATCAGTTTTAGTTTTAAATATGGGAGTTGAGCTACCTGATAATAAAATATCAAAACATGGATTTCATTGGTTATATGTCCCGGATAGTTTATCTGGTTTTCATAGGATAGGGTATTACTCTAATGTGGATCCTTCATTTTTACCTGAAAGGTTAAGAAACCCTGAGAAGTATGGCTCTTTGTATATAGAATTTGCTTTCAAGGGCGGAGAGAAACCTTCCGATGAAGGTTTAAAGAAAATAATTGAGAAAACAGAAGATGAGCTAAGGGAATATGGGCTTATAAAAAAGAGTTTAGTAGTGGATCCAACATGGATTGAAGTTGCATACACGTGGAAAAGACCACAAAGTAAATGGATTACAGAATCATTAAATAGACTTGCAGAGAAAAATATATTTTCAATAGGAAGATATGGAAGATGGAATTTTCAAGGGATAGCAGAAAGTTTGAAAGAAGGCGTTTTTGTTGGGTCTGTGTTAAAATTAAAAAATAGTTTGTTCTTAAGGTTATGAAGATGGAGAATAAAAAAGAAACAGTCTGTGCGGTAGTTGTTACTTACAATAGGAAAAACCTCTTGTTAGAATGTCTTGAAGCGATAAGGAAACAGACAAGACCAGTTGATGCTATTTATATTATAGACAATGCGTCGCAGGATGGGACCCCTGAAGTTCTGAAAAGTAGTGGATATATTCCTGAATTACCTCCATCTAATTTTTCAGAAATTTATGAGGTTGAGTATCAAATAAAAAATTTAGTTGATGGAAATTTTATTAAGGAGATTTTTATGAATAAATAATCCTCCATAAGGTGCTACAGGTACAATTCCAAATTTCTTATCACTTTTTTGTTCTATTTTATTGTTTTTTGATTTAAATATTTTTTTTCAAGTATATATAAATTTTCTTATGAAGTTCTTTTATATGAAATCCTAAAAAACTATTTTTAGGTCCTAAAACTAAGTCAGGCTTATTTTGGATAATTGCTTTTTTTGCCAACTGTTCTTTTTTAAACCGATAAGATAGCAACGCAATTTTTTCCTCTTTATTTTCGATTTCTAAAGAAGCCCAAAAATCTAACAAAATTTTTAATGAACCACTCATAGGCTTGTTATCATCATCCAGAAGCCAAATAAACTCACATTCTGGCTCATTGTAAGCTACTTGTAACCCCCTCTTAAACCCTACCGCAGAACCATAATTATCTTCAAAATATAAAACTTCAATTTTACCGTTTAAAGATTTTTCGTATTCTTTTAATCTGTTTCTACTTTCTGGTTCAGAATTATTGTCAACAACAATTATTTTATATACACCTTCGCTTAAAGCTGAATCTATTACTTGCTTTAATAGATAAAATCTATTTCCATAGGTTACTGTAACAACAAATACTTTGCTTTCCATGAGT
>AWOA01000134.1 GCA_000494225.1 Candidatus Calescibacterium nevadense OTU 1 | reverse complement strand
ACCTGCACGAGTCCGTCTCAATCGGAGAGCCTTTTCGGTCCAAAGTCTCTGACGGTCCTCCTCATCCGTCCAATTTTCCAACCTCCAGAGTCCTGAGAGGTATAGGTAGTTACATAATCTCGTTTGAACAGGAGGGGAGCGATGCCAGCTTGATGGTGCTGATGCAAATCTTTAACGTCATCATGCCGTATTTACTTCAATATTGAAGATTTTTACATAAGCGGATTGCGAAGCGGATCAGTGGCTTGAAAATCGTCAAAAACTCCGATTGAGCAATTCGACTGGATTATATTAATAAGATAGGAATTGCGGATACAGCTCAGGAATGCGGAAGGACGTGGTAATGGAAGTGCGGGCCGTTTCCAAAAACTTCGGAGGACTCCCAGCGCTTAAAAATGTATCGTTTGACGTAGGGCGAGGCGAAATATTGGCAATAATAGGTCCGAATGGTGCGGGAAAGACTACACTGTTCAATGTTATAAGCGGAGTTTTGCAACCCTCCTCTGGGAAAATTTACTTCGAGGGGAGGGACATCACGAGGCTGCCTCCCTTCAAGCGAGCTAAACTCGGATAGCGAGGACCTTCCAGATACCACGTCCCTTTTCCGAGATGACGGTGCTGGAGAACGTCGTCGTAGGGATGGTTGCTAACGGGTCCGGTCTCTCGCTGTCCGACGCGAAGAAGAGGGCTTACGAGATACTTGAGGAGCTCAGACTCAGCAAGAAGGCAGACGTTCGTGTGAGGGAGCTCAACCTGCAGGAGAAGAAGTCCGTTGAGCTTGGCAGGGCATTGGCGTTGGACCCGAAGGTTCTCCTCATTGATGAGTACATGAGTGGTCTGAACCCGGTCGAGGTGGACTGGGCAATAGAGGAGCTCAAAAGGATCAACAGAGACAGAGGTGTCACAATGATCTGGATAGAACACGTCCTCAGGGCCGTCATGAGGTTAGCAGAACGCGTCATCGTGCTCAACTTCGGATCGATCATCGCAGAGGGGAGTCCGTCTGATATAGCCAAGAGCGCGGAGGTTGTTGAAGCGTATCTAGGGAGGGGTCGAGCTTGGTGACACCGTACCTCTCCGTCAAGGAATTGCAAGCAGGGTACGGCGAATTCCAAGTCCTGTGGGGCGTTGATCTAGAGGTACCCATTCAGGGCATGAAGGTGGGCGTGATAGGACAGAACGGTGCGGGAAAAACGACGACCATGAAGTGCATAGCGGGGCTCCTTCAGCCCAAGAAGGGCAGCATCGTCTTTAAGGGTCAAGTCCTGAACGGAATTCCTTCGAGCAGGAGGGTTGAGCTCGGCATCTCGTATGTCCCCGCAGAGAAGGAACTCTTTCCGAAAATGACGGTACAGGAAAATCTGGAGCTTGGAGCTTACGTTAAGAGAGCCAGGCAAAACGCTGATGAGAACCTCGACTTCGTCTTCACCCTGTTCCCTCGATTGAAGGAGCGAAGAAACCAGAAGGCGGGGACCTTGAGTGGTGGGGAGCAGCAGATGCTGACCATAGGCAGAGCCCTTATGTCGTCCCCCGAGCTGCTCATACTCGACGAACCCTCGACTGGGATGGCCCCGATTCTGATAGAAGAGCTCTTCAGATCCCTTGACGAGCTCAGAGAGCGCAAGCAACAGCTTACCATTATTCTGGTCGAGCAACGGGTACCCCTTGCCTTCTCCTTCTGTGACATGATTTACGTGATCAGCGAAGGAAGGACGGTGTTGCAGGGAAGATCAGACGAGCTCGCCAATGACGTCAGGGTAAAGCAGAGTTACTTAGGAGTGACGTGATATGGAGGGCCCTTTAGGAAACCTGCTCGCGTCACAACTCCCCGTGATAGTCGTCGACGGGGTAACGCTCGGACTGCAACTCGCTTTGGTAGCAGTCGGAATTACAATGATCTTCGGTCAGACCCAGATCCTTAACCTCTCTCATGGCGAATTCGCTGTTATAGCGTCGATAACAGCAGCCCTCACCATCCCCCTCTTCGGCGTTACGACTGCCGTCCTTGCTGGCATCTCGACGGCCACGGTGTTCTCTGCCTTCGTCTATAAGGTGGTGCTTTACCCGGCCTTCAGGAGATCGGGCGAGCAGAGAATCCTCATGGGCCTCTTCATTACGCTGGGCCTCTACCTCGCATTGCATGGCTACTTCACGAACCAGTTCCCCACAACCTACCTCTCCATCAGACCTGAAATCCAGACGGTCGAATTGCTCGGGAACTCCTTCAGGTTCTCCGCGATTCTGGCAGCTGCGATATCAATAGCCATTCTAATTGCTCTGGAGGTTTTCCTGAGGTCCACGATGATCGGTAAGAGCATCAGGGCGGTTTCGCAGAACGAGACGGGTGCGGAGATCGTGGGCATTCCGATAGATCGGGTCAGGCTTGTGACTTTTCTGATAGGGGGTGCGCTCTCGGGATCTGCGGGCATCATCAGGGGGCTCGCCGCGACCATGGGCCCGGAATCCGGGATCGAGCTGACCATCCTGGCTTTGCTGATAAGCGTGGTGGGAGGGATCAGGAGCGTTCCGGGAACGGTGGTTTCGGGCTTGCTCCTCGGGATAGTTTACATGGTGGCCAGCTTCCTCGTCGGCACCTACATGTCGGTGGTGATCATGCTGACCGCCGCCATAATGGTCCTCTTGTTCAGACCACAGGGGCTTCTGGGAGAGCTCGAGTGATTCTGATGCTCCAATCGGCACAGGATGAGGAGGACCGTCAGAGACTTTGGACCGAAAAGGCTCTCCGATTGAGACGGACTC
>AWOA01000133.1 GCA_000494225.1 Candidatus Calescibacterium nevadense OTU 1 | reverse complement strand
AAATAGCCTATATACTGGAGCGAGACGTAGGGGCGGCATACAAATTCTTAAAGTTTGCCAACTCTGCCTTGTTCCCCAAAGTAAGAAAAATAAGCACCTTAGAAGAAGCAATAGTTTATGTGGGTTTTGATAATATAGTTAAATTTGCCATAATTCTTGCCCTTTCCGAGATGTTTGCAGAGGGGAAGGAAAAGGAATATTGGCAGAAAGCTCTTTACAGGGCAAGTCTATCGGAGAAGTTGGCGGAAATGTATTCCCCAGACCTAGAAAGAAAAGCTCACATAGCTGGTTTGTTCTCTTTATCTCGTGAAATCTTTGGACGTGAGCCGAAGGATGTGGCTTCAGAGTTGGGGCTAGACAAAGATATCCAGGACGCCTTTGAGAGGAAATCCAACGAGATAAGCTTTATACTCTCACTCGTTGAGCTGCTGGAGGATACCACAGACCCTAAGTTTATAGAGAAAATTGCTAAAATTTTAGATACTACGCCGGAAAAGGTTCAATCAGCAATGAAAAAGGCAAGAGAAGAGTCGGAGGTTATTGTAGGAGAATTTTCCTAATCTGTGGCGTAGCTATGAAGCCCTGGGAAGAAAAGGTTTATTGCAAAGAAACAGATTAACACACTTATAAACCCAAAAGTAAGTATCCATGCGCTTCTGGTTCCTCTCCAGCCAAGCATCTGCCTTGTGTGTAGGTATGCACCGAAGAAGAGCCAAACTATAAGAGACCAAACTTCCTTAGGGTCCCAGCTCCAGTAACCACCCCAAGCCTCGTTAGCCCAGGCAGCACCAAGGATAATTGATGCGGTCCATATGGGAAATACTATAACTACCGATTTGTAAGCGATTTCATCCAGAATATCCAAAGAAGGCAAGAAGCTTAAACTTGGGTATTTTTCTTTTAGCAGGTAAAGAACAGCACCGCCAAAGGCAACGGTAAAACCTGCATAACCAACAAAGGCAGTTATAACGTGCATGTAGAGCCAATAGCTTCTCAAAGCTGGCATTAAAGGCACTATCTCTGCATTTGCTTTTAGGATGGCAAAAAGAGACAATCCAAATACAACTGGTAGTACGAACAAACCTAAGAGCTTTACACCGTATTTTCTTTCTATGATTAAATAAATCGCACCCGTTACAAAGCTCCAAAAGGTTAAAGCCTCAAACAGATTGGACCATGGTGGATGAAAAGCACCCATTTCATAAGTCTGTATGCTTCTCCTTATCATACCGGTTAAGTTCAAAAGTAAGCCTAAGAAAAGTGTAACACTTGATGCGTGGTACAGTAAACCCTCCTTTGTTAGGAACACAGAAAGATATAATAGGATGGAAAGCCCGTAAAGTATTGTAGCGGATTTATACCAAAAAGTATTATCGTAGGGAAGAAAGGAAAGTAGAACGGAGAGCATAAGCCCAAAGGCTAGGAATAACCAAAAACCTTGCCTACTTAGAAAACTATCCTTTACTAATACATTTCTCATACTTTTAAATATAAAACCTACTTCTGGGGTTGCACGTCAACTTTTATCTGAACCTCAACCTCAGGGTGTAGTCTTATTTGCACTGTGTGTATTCCCACATCTCTTATTGGCCTATTAACCACTATTCTTTTCTTATCTATTTCAAACCCTTTCTCGCTGAGAGCTTTTGAAATCTCTGAGCTTGTTACCGAACCATAAAGTTTTCCTTTTTCCCCCACTGGATGCTTTATTTCCAAAATAAGTCCTTCTATTTTCTTTGCCAAATCCAGAGCCCTTTCCTTTTCCTTTTGTAATTTTCTAAGCTTTTGGGTTATTATGCTGTTGACATGTTTCAGGTTTGATTCTGTGGCTGGGAGAGCTATACCCCTGGGTATCAGATAGTTACGCGCAAATCCATCCTTTACGTTTATCACACTTCCTATACTCCCATATCCTTCCAATTCCTTAAGAAGTACTACTTTCATTTTTTTACCTCCTCAGATGATCAAGTAAGGAATTAGCCCCAACTGCCTTGCCCTTTTTATCTCTCTGGCTAGCATACGCTGGTGTTTGGGACATATACCCGTTTGCCTTCTACCTATTATTTTACCCCTTTCGGAGATAAACCTGACAAGCTCTTCGTAATTTTTGTATGATGGATCTTTCCCTTTTTCACAAAAATAACAACTCTTTTTTGCAGTTTTCTTTATCTCCATCTGAAAACCTCCTTAAAATGGTAGCTCATCCTCTTCGCTAGAGAAAGGCTTTTCTTCAAAACTTTGCTCCATATCCTCAGGCAAAACCTCTTCTTCTATTGGTTCTTCCATCTTTGGCTTTTTTATTATCCTTACCGACTCTGCTATTATCCTTACTTTACTCTGGTTTTTCCCCTCTTTATCTATCCATTTATCCTGAGAGAGTCTGCCCTCTATAACCACCGTATAACCCTTTGATAATCTGGTGCTCAGGCTTTCCGCCAGCTTTCCGTAAGCTCTTACGTCAAAGAAATGTGTTCTTTCCTTCCATCCTTCATTAACTCTTTGCCTTATATTGTATGCTATGGAGAATTCCGCTACCTGACTTCCAGAGGGTAGGTAACTTATAGTAGGATCCCGCACTAAATTCCCTATGATGATCACTCTGTTAAGCATGGGTGGCTACCTCTTTTTCGCTCACTTGGAAGTTTAACCATCTTATCACATCTTCGTTTATCTTGTAATAAAAATCCAATTCATTGGGTAGCTGGGTATTGCTTGACTTAATCTGAATGATAAAATACCTTCCGCTGTTAAAATGGTTTATTCTA
>AWOA01000132.1 GCA_000494225.1 Candidatus Calescibacterium nevadense OTU 1 | reverse complement strand
TTTCCTGCTCAAAAAGAGAAAAAAATGAATCAGAAGAATTTGGGTATTTTTGAAAGGAAAGGGATTATGAGTCCAAAATCAATATGGTGTGCAGTTCAAAATAATTCATATTCTGCCCCAGCATGTCCTCAAAATAAGGATACAAGGTATTGAGGTAGAATCCTTATCGCAGAAGGGTTTATTCAGCCTGGTAAGAACATAAAAGTTACAGTAAGATCATGTTGCAATAACTATGCCGACTTTTATTGACTTATTCTTTTTACAGATAATGCTAACTCTCCTAGTTGGCAATATATAGGTTCGTATAGATTCGGAGTAAGTGGAAACTTTGTAATTCAAGGTAGTTTCCCCGTACCTGTATCAAGCGTATGTTTGTGGTATAGTATCGGTTAACTTGAATTTGCTCGCATTATATTGACTTTACCAAACACAACCGTTAAATATGGCAGTAAGAGCAAGGAGGCAGAATTCAAACTCCGCTCAAGATTTGTCCTGTTATACTTCTTCTGGGGCTTACGATCGCGATGATCTTGTATTTGAAGTCCAAAATCCTCCATAAAATTTTACCTGTGGAGTTTATAACTCAATTTTTATAGCTTCTGTATGTTATGGAGATGGGGGTGTGGAACCTGAAATTTGGTTCCTTGCAGAGATACAGTAAATGAGCCCACTGAGAGTCCATTAGGATTTTCCAGTGTGAAAATGTAGGAAATGAACTAAACCAACCAAATACTTTGTTTGCTGGACGCTCGGATAGGTCAGAAGATGATTCTGGTTATTTAGATGAGCGGATAAGAAGAATAAGTATCAAGAGCTTGGTGCCGTTTGGAGAGTTTGATGGGGGCAACCTTTTGATGTCTCTACGGTGGTCTCGTGTTCTTCTGGAACTCAAATAGTTTTGGCTTATGCAAGCGGAGTTACTTTTGCTCCTTATCAAAACGCAAACTGAAGGTATCTTGATACAATAAGATGTCCAACCTCTACCTTGAACCAAAGGACCTGGAACGTAATTGATTACAATTTCAGACTTGATAATGGTGAGGGATGGCATGCGGTGGAAGGGTGTGATTTTTAGATGTGCCGGATGTGGAACTGTGTCAGGAATTTACCCAAACTATAATTATCGTGATGCTGGTGATTTTTTGTTTTTTTGTTAAGTCTTCCTTATATTCGAGATTACCGATATGTGCAGTATTTGAAATAATACTACATCTGACAGAGATTCAGCTTATATGACTCCTAAATGTAGGTCGGGTTCATCATAATGTTCAACCTGCAATCTAGTCTTATCAAGATATACGAGTGAGCCTAGTTATTCTAACACTCTTGCTACTACATCTCCATTCTCTGATCAGAGTGGGACATACGGATGTTTGGATAGATAGGATTGATATAAGGAGCGGTAATAGGAACTTTTTCTACCAGATCAACTTCCGAAGTAAATGTATTGGTAAATTATCCTTCTTCTGCTTCTATTCATTATTCGAGAATTTTTCTTGCTTTGCTTTATATATGCTGATTCGCCCTCATGGCAAAGGGTTTTGACATCTACTGCTTGTACGGCGGCTGGAAAACAGCTTTTCAGAACAGCTATAAATTTTTGGGGATAATCCAGGCAGACACACGCTATAAGGGCAGTGGCGAAATTTGATACCTTTTCTCCTACACAAGTTTGCGCTACCGGTTCATCAGCAGATACAGATGACCTTGTTTTCATAGTGAGGGTTCCGCAAGCTCCACCAGATTTTAGAGCAGAAGCTATATATTCAGATACTATAACTTGGAATGATGTTCAAGATGAATATAACTGTGAGTTAAGGTGAGCAGATAATTTTACTTTGGATTTTTCATCTTGGTATGTTCATCCTGCTTTGCCTTTTTCTCAAAATAGTACGTCTTACTCAGATACTTCTTCGCCTTTGGGTACAAATAGGTGTTATGCTTTGAGAGCGTGTAATGCGAATGGTTGTTCAGATTTTGTGTGGGATTGTGCAAATATTTTGCCAGCCGGTTCTGCGTGCACTCAATATATCTTTATGGAAAGTTCCTATATGTCCTGATAATGTAAATAACTGTTCAGCTCGTAATTTGGTTATGTCAAGAGATAGTTTGCCGTCAAGTTCAGAACAAGACATGCTGAGCGCATGGTACTCATCAGCTTGCCTTGACGGTAATGGTAGAGATTAGCATTCATCAAGAAGCATAGAAAAGATAACCCTTGCGACAACAGAGTCATCATTCAGTTTGGGGATATCCTATAACGGTTACAGTGAGAGTGTTTTGTAGTTCAACGGCAGATTATGTGCATATTTACGTTTCAGCGAGGACATCGCCGATTTCATGAAGCCGAATTGGGTTCGCAAGCTTGTTCTGCCTCAAATCAAGTTCAAGATATAACATTCTCTTTCACACATTCTTCTGGTGGTTTATGGTATGTAATAGGGTCAGTCGGTACATACAGGTTCTACTCCATCGGTTTGTCCATCGGGAGGGTTTGACGAAGTAGATGATATAGCCGTGAGGGTAGGAGGCGTTCCTGCTACCCCTGGAAGTTTTAGCGTTCTATTTGTTGACCCAGATATAACTTGCATCACATGGATGGATGCTTTGAGGGAAACATATTATAGGTTAGTATCTTCTCCGTCATCTTCTGTAGCATTTATAGAACATAGCCCACATTCGCCGTCCCCGGAAAATGCAACATATCATGAACATGAAGGAATACAGCCGGGCGAAGTTTTATGTTTTAAGCTTTCTGCTTGTAATGATTCTGGATGTTCTCCGGAAACATTAACAGCTTGTGCATTCAGAGTCCCGACTCCACCTTATGTTTTGCAAGTACAGCTTGTAGCACAGAAAATATGGATAGTGGTGCTCAATATTATCTCAATCCCCAAAGCTTGTCCTATTTTTCTTATCTCTTTTTCTGCTGAAATGATGTATTTACATATATTAAAATTTTATTATATATTATACCCTTTCTTTTTGTATTCATAAGCTATCAG
>AWOA01000131.1 GCA_000494225.1 Candidatus Calescibacterium nevadense OTU 1 | reverse complement strand
GGGAATTATCTGAAAGAAAAAGAGTTTTGGAGCTAAAACTTTGCTCCAAAGATCTTTTAAAGACCGTTGATGAAAGGCACAGCGCAGAACAAAAGCTATTTTTAGTAGAGGAAGAGTTAATAAACTTGAAAAAATCTAGTGAGGAGCTACAGGAACAGGCAAAATTTTTGGAAAAGGAGCTCTCTCAGGTGAAGGAGACCCTTCTACCTTTCAGAGAAAAAACTGGAAGGTTGAGCGAAAGATTGGAGATGATAGATAAGGAAACACAAAACAGTTATAAAGATCTTGAAAGATTATACAGTGAAGGTCAAAACTTAGAAAAAAGGATAATGCATTTGGAGAGGGATATAGAAAGCTTAATGACGGAAGAGAAACAGTTGGAGGGTTTGCTCAGAGAAAAGGAGGAAGAAATTAGCAAGGTGCAAATGGAATTTGAGCGGGTAAATGAGAGTTTGAAAGAAAAAGAGAGAGATATGAAGGCATCCTTTGAAGAAATCCACCAAACGGAGGAAAAGCTTAATGCACTTTTGAAATCTGTTCAAGAAAGGAAAAGTCAGATATCAAACTTGGAGCTAAAACTCAAAGAATGGGAGTTAAAGCAGGAGAAGGTAAAAGAGGAGATAAAGAATTTAGAAAATGAACTAAGCAATCTAAAAAGCGCCTTAGGAGAGGAAGCTCTAAAGAAAGAGAACTATCAAAAGATGCTGAAAGAGGAAGAGATAGCCCAAAGAAAAATAAAATCAAAGATACAAGAGGTGGAAGATAAGCTTAAGAAGTTAAGGATGGAGAGGGAGGAGATACTTCAAGAGTTGGCTGTTCTTAAGTCAAAGTTAAGAGAAGCAGATTATGCTCATCTTCCTTTTGAGGATATACATGGGGTTTATGGTAGGGTGGCGGACCTAATAAGGGTAAAAGATTATGAGTATTTAAAGGCTGTGGAAGTAGCAGGGGGGCAAAGGCTCTCTTATGTGGTAGTAGAAAACGATGAGGTAGCACAAAGGTGCATTCACAGGCTTAAAGAGATAAAGGCTGGTAGGATGAGTTTTATACCCCTAAGCCACATAAAAGACTTCCCTCTTCCACCTTATCCGCGGATAAAGGGATACATTGACTTTGTGATCAACCTTCTTGAATACGATAAGAAGTTTGAAAAGGCCATCCGTTTTGTCTTTGGGGATACGTTAGTAGTAGAGGATTTTGAAAAGGCAAGGGTTTTAGGTATAGGCAATTACAGAATGGTTAGCTTGGACGGTGAGCTTTTTGAAAAGACAGGTGTGATAAGTGGAGGATATTTGGAGTCAAGGGGAACACTCAGCAAGAGTTTTTACCAAGAGAAGGTAGTAGAGCTAGAAGGTATTTTGGATAGGCTAAAACAAGAAGAAGCGGAGAAGGAAAAAGAATACAAATCCTTGAGAGATGAGTTTGTTGAAAAGGAAGGTGTAGTAAAAATACTAGAAAGGAGGATAAAAGAAGTAGAACAAAAGGATAAGGAAAGTTTTGAAAAGATAAAGAGCTTAGAAGAAAGAATAAGAAATGGAAAGGAATATCTAAAGGTTTTAGCCCAGCAAAACGAAAAACTATTAGCGGAGAAAAGGGAGCTTGAGGAAGAGCTTTTTTACCAAGAGGAAAAGCTTGAAAATCTTAGGTTTAGATACTCGTCCCTTCTTAAAATAGCTAAAGAATCTGGCCTGGAAGAACTTAGAGAAAAAGCTGATAAGTATAGAAGATTTTTAGACAGGAAAAGGGAGGAGGTTTTTAACCTTAGGCTGAAACTTCAAGAAACTCAACAAAACAGACAAAACATTCTTCAGGAAATAAAGCAGAAAAAGGCACAGGTGGAGGACATTCAGCGAAGTATAGAGGAGATTAACCGGAGAATCCAGGAACTAAATCAAGAAAAAGAAAAAGTTGAGGAAGAGTTAAAGAATGTAAATCTTCAAGCTTATGAACTTTACAAGAAAGTAGATTCTTTGGAAGAAAGCATAAGACACATTACAGCTCTTCTGGGTCAGAAAAGAATGCTTATTGATGTTAAGCTGGAGGAGAGGATTGGGATAGAAAGGGAACTGGCAAAGCTAAGAGATAAAGAGGAGTTTTTGTTGGAGAAAATCAGAGAATTAGGAGAGGAAAAGCCTATAGCAGAGGTTCAGGAAAGTTATACGCGCCTGAAGGATGAGCTTGCAAGAGTTGAGAAGGAAATAAACCTGCTCGGAAGCATAAACTTTAAGGCTATGGAAGATTATGAGGAGTTTAGCCAAAGACATAAGGATTATGTAGAAAGAGACAGAAAACTTTTAGAGGAGAGAAAGGCAATAAAGGAGCTGATAGAAGAGATAGAGACAAAGAAACTAAACGCCTTTATCAAGGCCTACGAGCAGATAAACGCCAGCTTTAAAAAGATCTTTGCAAGGCTCTCTCCTGGCGGTAAAGCTCAGATGGAACTTGAAAAGCGGGAAAGTCCTTTTGACGGGGGCATAAACCTGATAGTAAAGCCGAGGGGAAAGGAAGTGCAGTATTTAGAAGCTATCTCAGGAGGAGAAAAAACTCTTGCAGCTCTATCTTTGATCTTTGCCTTACAGGAGTATAAGCCTTCAATTTTTTATTACTTTGACGAAGTGGACGCGCACCTTGATGAAGCCAATGCAAGGCTTGTGAGCGAGCTGATAAAGGAAAAATCAGGGTCAGCCCAGTTTATAGTGGTAACACTCAGAGAAGTCTTAGCATCTTACGCGGATAAAATCATAGGTGTTAGTAGCAGAGGGGGAGTATCAAAGGTGTTCCCCCTGAGGAATCTTACTCACTCTCTTGACTAAAAACAGCCTCCAGCTTTTCTCTTTTCTTGATAGGTTTTACGTATGGTTTGTCGTCCTTTACTCTGATTTCTACCGTGTCTACATCTTGAAAAGTACCCTTTAAAAGCTCTTCTGCCAGCAGGTCCTCCACGTGCTTCTGAAGAGCTCTTTTTATACTCCTTGCTCCATACTCAGGCTTGTATTCCCTTTCCACCAACCACTCAGAAAAGCTTTTGTGTAGTTTTACCTTTACGTTCCAATCGGTAAGACTTTTGTTTATTTCTCCAATTTGTATGTCAAGTATTTTCATTATGTCTTCTTTCTCTAATGCTCTGTAAACTATGATTTCATCCAAACGATTTAGAAATTCCGGATTGAACGATCTTTTGTTCTGCGCTGTGCCTTTCATCAACGGTCTTTAAAAGATCTTTGGAGCAAAGTTTTAGCTCCAAAACTCTTTTTCTTTCAGATAATTCCC
>AWOA01000130.1 GCA_000494225.1 Candidatus Calescibacterium nevadense OTU 1 | reverse complement strand
AACTTAGAACCTATAACTTTATGCAAAATAGAGTGACAGATCACAGACTTGGTGTAACTTTGTATCGCCTTGAAGATGTACTAGATGGAGATTTATACCTACTATACAAAGCTTCTCAAGGTAATGGTGAAAAATCAAAGAACGAAGGTTAAATTTTAATTCAGATTCCGGATTGAAATCTAATTCAGATTGAATCTTGGCTCTTGATATTAATTAAGTAAAAGTGCAAAGATAAAGTTGCCGGGAGCAATTTGGGGAAATTTCGGATTTCCCTTTATTATATGATCCGAAAGGCAAAGTTGCAAAATATCTGCAGAGTTTGATTTTGGTGGGCCTCATTTTGTCCATTCCTTTAATTTTCTAATAAAAGTTAAATCTTCTGTTTCTTCTCTCCACTCTTTTATTATCTCGTTTATCTTGTGTTCTAATTCTTCTGGTGTCATTTTCTCAGGAGGGCTGCAATCTACATTTTTTGATGTGAAAAACTTGTAAATTTCCATAAGGGGATTTTCTTGCCTGAACTCAATTACTTTAACTCCTATTTTTTCAGATTCTTGTATCATCATTTCTGTTAATCTGTCAACCAAAAATAGACTTACTTTTCTGGCAAGTGCTTCATCACCTATTTCTGGATTTCCAATTCCAAGCAGTTTTAACTCAACGGTTAGAGGCTTTTTGTCTCTACTGAAAACTATAGCATCTATTTCTCTGTTTTCAACCAGTCCTTTTTTCTTCATTTCATCAGTTGTTAAAATATAGTTATCTTCTGGAATTTTCAGAAGGTGAAAAATCACGTAGAGTAATCCTTTTTCGGTTTTCTTCCCTACTTCGCTCCAAGCTCCTCCTTGAATTGTTAGTTTCATTGATGAGATAATATTAACGAAAAATAAACTTTCGACATAGTCTAACTCGACCTGCTTATCACCTTTTTTGATTATTATTTTAATCTGGTATAAATCGTCAGTTTTTGCGAACTCCTCTAATAGTAATTGTAAAGTTTTAGTATTTTTCTTACATAAATCTAGACATACCTCCTTTGAGGATGTTCCTCCCGTCATATTTTTTACGGTCTTATCATTCAGACCACCAAACCATAGAAGTTTAAGTTTATTTTCTTTTCCTCTCTTTTTAGAAGTGTCATCTAAAAGTTTTTCAAGCCAATTATCACCTTTCTGTTTATACTCAAAAATCTCAGAAATTAATTCCTGCGCTTTATCAATAAATCTTTTGTTTATTGTTGCAAGAACATAGGTTCTATAATCCTGCCCTGTAAGAATTGAGTATATTATTTTGCTAATAAATTCTTTCATATTCTTATTTCTTTATTTTTATATCCTCGGATATTGTTTCTATTGCCTCATTGATCTTATCAATGTTCTTTAATAACCGTTCGCTTGAAGGTTTCTTACCTCTAATAGAGGTGCCAGGACCTTTCTTTACCTGCTCTCTAAATTTTATCATTTGTTCTTTTACAACTTCTGAAACAAAATCATCATCATCCGCAGAAATATTCGTGTTATCTACTTTTTGCATCACAAGAATATACTCATCATCAATTTTTCCAATATCAGCACTTGTATATTTCCTTGTTTTATCAATATTTCTATGAATTGTTTTTATCAGCCTAAATCCTATTTTTTTACCCATTTCTGCAAAGAACTTATGACTTTCAATCAATTCATATTCCAAACTGGAATTTCCTACTACAATTACGCATAGCTTACCTCTCTTCAAAACTCTATTCATCTCAATCATTGAACGAAGCATATCTCCTAAATATTCTGAAAGTAATCTAAATCTATTCATTATGAAATGAGAATGTCCTCCTATCTCATGTTTTCTAAATAAGTCAAAATCCATTCCAAGCCAGAGCATGTTGTACATATGTACCCTGTAATAATCTAGCGCATTTACATAAGGGGGGGAAGTTACTATGAGGTCCACTGAGTCATTTTCAATCTCTAATTTTCTTGCATCACCACAAATTACTTTTACTTTTGGAATTGTATTGATAATTTTTGACATCTTATTTATTTCATTCTGCATAGATTTCACTTTTTTAATAAATATGTTATCGACATCAATTCCATTAGCATTTTCTATTAATGACCATATAGTTGATGATAGAGCAACTCTACCAAAATCAAATAAGTTATGATGTCCTTCGTCTCTTATCTCCAATAAAGTTTCACGGATACTTTCTAATTTTGAGATTACAACTCTGTTGAAAATTTTACTTATCTTCCTATTAGGTAAATTGTTTATTCTTTCATCAACCTTTCTATAATCTAGATCCAAGTATCGTTTCATAACTGATAGTTTTTTATTAAAATACTCGAACTCATTTTCATCAATCAAAGTAGTTTTTACCTTGGTTATCAAGGTCGCAAGCGGATTGAGGTCGTTTCCGATTGAGTTCCGATTATTTAAAAAAGCTTCCACTAATGTTGTCCCACAACCACACATTGGATCCAAAACGGTTTCCCCTTCTTTCGTAAATAACTTGATAAAACTCAGAGGTATTTGGGGGATAAACCTTGCGGGGTATGGATGAAATGAGTGTGTAAGATATTGGGTCTTAAAATCCTTAAAATCCCAGTCAATTTTATCTAAAATTTTAATAGCATCATGAAAAGAATACTCTTTGTTAATAAGTTCAAAATATTCCTGCTCGGGACTTTTTATTTCCAAGAGTGTTTTCTGTCGATCGCCATATAACATATCATATATATTTTGGGCATCGGGTGGGAAGTTGCGAAAAGAGCGGATTCTTTTATTTTAGCAGTGGGCTCCTTGTTGGGTCGGGCTCTGATCCATTCCCCATTCTCACCTCTCCGGCTCTTTCCTCTTCTCTTTGGACATTTTCAGGTCAGGTCATCAGTCATCCAGTATTCCACTGGGGGCCTCTGTGCAAGTGAAAACCCGCTGAACGGCAATTAAAAACTAGATGTAATTTAGGTCATCATACATGGGGCTGTTCGTAGGTAGGCTTGGTCCTCCCTGAAGAAAAATTGGGTTTAATATGCTCCTAATAATATAATTATAGTATAATAGCCTAGGGAGTAATGCATAACCAAACTGCGTAAGTCCTAAATTAAATTTTGATGTATTGTTTCCAATTTCTCATAATAAAAACATTTATTTTACTTGGTAGGACCCTTAATTTCGCTTATCTTAATTATTGAAGAGCTGTATAATATCTGTTTATTAGACAGACAATGAATTATTCTACGATTATCTTTACAAACTTTGTTTTTCCAATCCTTATTTTATATTCTCCTTTTTTCAATTCAAAAAACTTTTCTTTGACCTTCTCCC
>AWOA01000129.1 GCA_000494225.1 Candidatus Calescibacterium nevadense OTU 1 | reverse complement strand
GATTACGAACAAATAAGTTAATATGGCCTTTGATTGGAGAGAGTATTTAGAGCTGGCAAAAGCGATTAAAGATCTAAAAGGTGAAAAATTTTCTAAGGAAGCGTCCCAGCGATCAGCGGTTAGCAGGGCTTACTACTCAGCCTACGGTTTTGCACTGTCTTTCGCAGAGCGTTTTGGCTATAGAAAAACGGGAAGGTCAGAGGACCACGGAAAAATCGTAAAATTTTTTAGAAGCAAAGGGCTAAACGAAGTATCCGAAAGCCTAAGAAAACTAAGAAAACGTCGCAATGTGTGCAATTACGAAAACAGAGTGCAGAACATAGATAAAGTTGTAGAACATAGCATAAAGCTTGCAGAGAAGATAATTCAGACATTATCATAGAAGAAATGAAAATCAAACCCAAAAGATACATTGTCTGGTCCGCCGATAAGGAAATAGACTTAAGCGACCCTTGGCAGAGGAAGTGGTATATAAAGCAGGTGCTTACAAAGGGAAGGGCAGAGGATGTGGCAGAGCTTAACTGGGAAGAGGTAAAAAGACTACTTCCTGAGCTTGAGCTTCCTAAGGAGATAAAATCTTTGTGGGAGGACTACTTTGCTTCCGAAGAGTAGAGGAATAATTACTGAATTGCAAAAAGAGATTTTGAAAGCTTTTTCAAGAATTCCAGATAGTAGCGCCTTTTACTTAACTGGTGGAACTGCCTTGGCAGAGTTCTATTTGGCACATAGAAAGTCATACGACCTTGACCTCTTTACTACGGAAAGAGGGATAGTTATTCCCTTTTCCTACGCCTTTGAAGAGGAAACCAAAAAAGCTTTTTCTTTGAAAGTTATAAGAAGGTTTGAAACCTTTGTTGAATTTGAGGTTTCGGACAAAAGGAATAGCACAAAAGTTCAGTTAGCCCTTGACTCATCTTTTAGGTTTGAAGAGCCTATTGACACAGATCTTGGAATAAAAGTGAATGATTATAAAGATTTAACCGTTGATAAACTGCTTGCCTTTTTTGGAAGAGCAGAACCAAGAGATGCAATTGACTTATATTTCATCTTAGAAACAGAAGATTTTTGGAATTTGGTGGAACTTGCCAAACAAAAAGATCCAGGCTTTGATTTATACTGGCTCGCAATTGCCCTCAACAAAGTTAAAGAATACCCTGAGAATGTAGAAAACTTACCTGTGGAAATGATAAGAGAGATAAATATCAAAGAGTTGAAAGAATTATTTTTAACTTTATCGAAGGAAGTAATGAGAAGGATCAAGGGATAGGTGATAACACCTTCAAAAACACCGCACCCAAAGATGGTAAGGTTAAGCTTAAAGAGTATGGTCTTCCGTGAAAAGGCACAGCTTCAGCTTTTGCCATTCCCATGTTTCCTATGTTTGCACCACCGTAAAGCTCAGAATCTGAGTTGAAGACCTCTATCCATGCTCCCTCCTTTGGCACTCCAACCCGATAGTTATACCTTGGCACTGGGGTAAAGTTGCAAACTACCAAAATAGTCTCGCCATCCTTTGATTTTCTCAAAAAGCTTATTATACTTTGCTCGTAGTCTGAAAAGTCTATCCATTCAAAGCCCTGAGGGTCGCAGTCCAGCTCATGCAAAGCCTTTTCTCTGCGGTATATGTGATTTAGATCCTTTACAAGCCTTTGGATTCCTTGATGGGGTGCATACTCCAAAAGATGCCAGTCCAAGCTGTTGTTGTGGTCCCACTCCTTCCACTGTCCAAACTCTCCGCCCATAAACAGAAGCTTCTTCCCAGGGAAAGCATACATATAAGAGAACAAAAGTCTTAAGTTGGCAAACTTTTGCCAATCGTCTTTTGGCATTTTGTTAAGCAAAGAGCCTTTACCATGCACCACTTCATCGTGAGAAAGTGGAAGGATAAAGTTTTCGTGAAAGGCATACCATACGCTAAAGGTTAGCTTATCATGATGGTATTTTCTATAGATCGGGTCCTTTGAAAAGTAAAAGAGGGTATCGTTCATCCATCCCATGTTCCACTTATAGCCAAAGCCAAGTCCTCCTACGTAAGTGGGTCTGCTTACCATAGGCCAGGTAGTAGATTCCTCCGCTATGGTGTGAATGTCTGGAAAGTCCCTGTAAAGGGTTTCGTTGAGTTTTCTCAGAAACTCTATGGCTTCCAAGTTTTCTTTACCGCCGTAGATGTTTGGGACCCACTCAGAGCGGGAATAGTCCAAGTAAAGCATAGACGCAACCGCATCTACCCTTAGCCCATCTGCATGATAAACATCTATCCAAAAGTGAGCAGAACTCAAAAGGAAAGACCTGACTTCTGGCTTGCCATAATCAAAGACAAAGCTGTTCCAGTCCGGGTGCCACCTTTTTCTCCAGTCTTCGTATTCATAAAGATGGGTGCCGTCAAAGTATGCAAGTCCGTGTTCGTCTGTGGGAAAGTGGGAAGGGACCCAATCTAAGATCACCCCTATGCCCCTTTGGTGCAGACTATCTATAAGATACATAAAGTCCTGGGGTGTGCCATACCTTGAGGTGGGAGCAAAGTAGTTGGTAATCTGATATCCCCAAGAACCATAAAAGGGATGTTCCATCACAGGCAAAAACTCCACATGAGTAAATCCCATTTCTTCCACATACTTTCCAAGCCAATCGGCCATTTCCCAGTAATGAAGGGACCTGTTTTGATCCTCGGGCACCCTCCTCCAAGAGCCCAAATGCACCTCGTAGATGCTCACAGGAGCATGATAATCAATGTGTTTTCCCCTTTCCCTCATCCAAGCTTCATCTTGCCAATGATAGCTCAGGTCCCAAACTATGGACGCATTACCCGGTGGCTGTTCGCTAAAGAAGGCAAAAGGGTCTGACTTTTCTCTTCCCACACCATCTGCACCAACCACAAAGTATTTATACTTGCAACCCTTCCAAACACCGGGAACAAAGGTTTCCCATATGCCAGAAGGGTCCTTTCTTTTTGTCAACGGATGGGAAAACTTGTTCCAACCGTTAAAGTCTCCGAAAACAAATACTTCCTTAGCCTTTGGAGCCCAAACAGCAAAATGGCATCCCCCTTCCACAAGGTGGGCGCCAAGCTTTCTGTAAAGCCTTGTATGCGTGCCTTCTTTAAACAGATAAACATCATAATCCGTTATAGGTGAGTAAAACTCCATTAAGCCAAAAGGACTGCTCCCTTAGAAGCGCTTTGGACAAACTTTACGTATCTTCTTAACCACCTACTTTTTATTTCTTTCTCCTTTGGTTTAAAGCTTTCCATCCTTCTTTTAAACTCTTCCTCCGATATCAAAAGCTCAATCCTTCTGTTTGGTATGTCTATAAGTATCTCGTCTCCGTCTTGG
>AWOA01000128.1 GCA_000494225.1 Candidatus Calescibacterium nevadense OTU 1 | reverse complement strand
TCATCAGGAACTAAACGAGCTGAGAAAATTAAAAGATAGAGCGGAAACTATTCTAAGGGAGTATGAAGAAAGGCTAAGGAAAGAAACAGGCATACAAAGCCTAAAAGTAGGATACAACAGAGTTATGGGCTATTACATAGAGGTGACAAAGCCAAATCTGAGATACGTGCCAAGTTATTTTAGGCGTAGGCAAACCCTTTCCAACTCAGAAAGATTTACCACAGATGAGCTTCAGAGGTTAGAGGAGAAGATTTTATCCGCTGCGACAAGAGCAAACGAAATAGAGTATCAGCTTTTTTTGGAGTTAAGGGAAAGGGTCTTAAACAGCATACACAGAATCCACAAAAACGCTCAGCATATTGCAGAGGTGGATTACGTTCAAAGCTTAGCACAGATAGCTTTGGAGAAAGGTTGGAAAAAGCCAGAGCTCTCTAAGGAAAAGATAATTTACATAGAGGAAGGAAGGCATCCAGTTATAGAACAGTTTAGTAAAGAATACGTGCCAAACAGCACTTACATGGATGAGCAAAACCTTATACACATAATCACCGGACCAAACATGGCAGGTAAATCGAGCTACATAAGGCAGGTAGCGGTTCTTGTTCTTCTTACTCACATAGGTTCTTTCCTTCCCTGCAAAAGTGCACGTATAGGTTTAGCGTCCTCCATACACGCAAGGATCGGCTCAGGGGATATATTAGCCTTAGGTGTTTCTACTTTTATGAATGAGATGATGGAAGTTTCTGCTATTCTAAATTCTGCAGACGAGAGGAGCCTTATAATATTGGATGAAGTAGGAAGAGGCACATCTACTTACGATGGTATAGCCATATCAAGGGCGATCGTTGAATATATAGCTAAGAAAATAAAAGCTCGGACCTTGGTAGCAACACATTACTTGGAGCTAACCAGTTTGGAAACAGATTTTCCAGAGATAAAAAACTACCATATGGCTGTCTCAGAGGGAGAGCAGGAGATAAACTTTTTGTATACGTTAAAAAGAGGGAGCGCAAAGGGTAGTTTTGGAATATATGTGGCAAAGATGGCAGGACTTCCAGAAGAGATCATCACGAGAGGTTATGAAATCCTGTCAAGCTTCGATGAAAACCTACCCATTTTGGAGAAGGTTTATGAAAACTCAAAAAGATTGGAAGAGGAAACAATTTACAAAGAGGTTGTGGAAAGCATAGAAAAATTAGACATAGCCAACACCACCCCCCTTAAAGCCCTTCTTATACTTGCGGACCTCAAAGAAAAAATCACATCAAAGAAACTGTTTAATCCGTCTCCCTTTCCGAACTCTCCACAATGATCTTAGAGATTACGTCTTGCAACTAAGAGGTTGTTCTAAAAATCCCTCAAGGTAGTTATAATAAAAGCCTAAGATGTATGTAAGCGTGCAGTTTAAACTTCAACTGAATGGTCCTGACAGAAAAAAGCTCTTAGAATTAATGCGTAAACAATCATCCGCCATAAGGTCTGCATATAAACTGCTAAAAACCAAAAACTCCCATAACCAAATATACCAAAAGCTAAGACAACTGTTTCCTGACCTGCCTACCAAATACATAGACTCTGCTATCTACAAAGCAAAACAGTATCTAACAGACAAAAAAGTTGTGTTTGGCAGTAAAGCCCTTTTTGAAAAGCTCTGTAAAAACAGAAATAAGGAAAGCAAAGAAAGACAGCAGTTAAAAAGAAAGTGGAAAGAACAAAGACAAGGGACTTTAATAAGCGTAGGTTCAAAGGCAGATAAAGGAAACAGACTTATGAGGTTTGAAAACATAAATGGAGAACTTCACTTAAGAATTACAACAGGGAATAGGGAATTTATCTATGCAAAGGTGTTAAGGGAACCAAGCAATGAAAAAGACAAGTGGAACACATTTTTAGCTATGCTTTGGGAAAGCTCTAAAAGTAAGGTGTATTTTCCTTACACAGTAGAGATAAAGCTAAGGGATGGAGAGATTTATGGAAGTGTTTCTTTTGAATTTCCTACACCTGATATATGGCTAACCAAAGAGTATGGAGTGATAGCCATAGACACAAACGCAAGTCCATTGCATTTAGCTTTAGCAGAAGTAAGCTCTGATGGAAATCTTTTGAGTTATCAAACTATTAGCTTGCACGAGTTTATGAGCTATTCAAAAAACAGAAGAGATTACGAAGAGTGGCTTTTGGCACACAGAATAGTAGAAACAGCAAAAGAAAAAGGAAAAGCAATAGCTATAGAAAACTTAAAGAAAGTCAATAAAGGCTTTAGAGGAAACGGAAAAGCAAAACTAAGAAAGAGACTACATCATTGGAACTTTAAGAGTTTGCTTTCAAAGATTGAAAGAACTGCAAAGCTAAGTGGAATAGAGGTTATCAAGGTAAATCCTGCTTTTACCTCTGTGATAGGAGCACTAAAATATGCACCACAGCTTGGGATAGACAAAGACATAGCGGGCGCATATGTGATAGGAAGAAGGGCTTTAGGTTTTAAGGAAGAAATCCCTGAAAACTACCTTAAACTTCTTTCAGACAGGGAATACTTAGAGTATGCAATCTACACTTACGAAGAGAAAGAAAAAGAGCTAAAAGAACAGTTTAAGAAAGAGACAAACAAATACAAAAGAAACGCCATAAACTCTGAGCTAAAGCAAGTTCAGAAGGCAAAAGACCTGCTTTTAGAAAAACTTAAAAGCCTTCAGGGCGAGCTAAGTCCCTGTGAGGGAGCCAAGGGAAGGAATCCCAAGCAGGGGGAGACTAAAAAAGTCTCTCAAAGTGCTTGGCAAGCTCTGAAGGTAGCTTTTGTCTTGCCTTTGCTGGGGAAGTTCTTTGTAAGGGACTTCTCTCCCTTAAAGTCTGTTATGATTGAAGGGAAATGGCAAAGGCGGATAAGTAGGTTAGTTCCCTTAGAGGTTGGGGGGACGTCCCAATGAGGGATTTTTTCGAACAACCTCTGCAACTAATCATTTCACGCCTAAATATGAGACCGTTCGAAAAATCCTTCAAGGTGGTTATAATAAAAGCCTAAGCTTTATGTAAGCGTGCAGTTCAAACTCCAGCTGAACAGTCCAGATAGAAAAAAGCTCTTTCAGCTAAGAGGAATAGGTTAGTTCCCTTAGAGGTTGGGGGGACGTCTCGATGGGGGATCTTCGAACAGCCTCAAGAACTGCTAACAGCCCTCCACATGCTCCACCTCCTCTTATTCTATATCCTCTCCTTTTAAGATCCTTTGCGTGTAGTTTACACAGGCAAGAACCATGAACATCAAGGCATGATTGTTCGTGTCAGGTAGCTCTTCCTTTACCCAGAGACTTCCATCTTCTCTTCTTACTAACTTTATGTATTTAAAAGCTTCTTCTCCAAGCCTTTTATTGGATACCCTTTCCAAAACCTTTTGCTTTATTTCCTCTGGAACTGGTTCCTCTACAAACATCTTAGATAATCCCCAAGTATCTTTGCATGGTCAAAGACCATTTTATCAAAAGGTATTTGCTCTAAGGGGGATATAAAAACACTTTTTGCATCATCTCCAGCTTTTGGCGTTCCCTCCGCATCCAAAACAAAGACCACAGAAACCACATGAAAGCGGGGGTCTCTGTCTGGTTCAGAGTAAACTCCAAGGAGTTTTACAATCTTTGCGTCCAAGCCTGTCTCTTCTTTTACTTCCCTTAGCACTGCATTCTCTACCCTCTCTCCTACTTCTACAAAACCACCCGGAAGG
>AWOA01000127.1 GCA_000494225.1 Candidatus Calescibacterium nevadense OTU 1 | reverse complement strand
TCTTGCGATTGAATTAACATAGTTAAAAGTTATAGTTTAGCNCAAAAATTTTAAATTTCACTTCTTTCAAAAATGAATAGCTGATTTTCCAGATTCCAGAAACAATCCGTGGAAAAGCTAATTCCTCAAAAACAATCCAAAACCCAAGTGGTCTAAATCCAATACACTAAAATGAATAGTTTTGTTTTAGATTTCAACCTCACCACGGATTTTTTTCGTTCGTGTAACTTTTTCCCCCATTTAAAATAAGTCTTATAAAAAGTGTAATATTCTTTTATAAAATGAAGAACTAATAGCTTGGTATCTCCATTGCTGCCCCCAAACCCAGTTAATGCACTTGAACAAAAAAGTTATTCAATATCATATTATTAAGTTATGCCTTCTTTTTTATTTTTAATCTTTATTTATGTTTATACTATCAATGGAGATGATATTAGATGCAAATAAGTTAGAAAGGAAATTAAAATATCCCGAAGACTTCATTAATAAGATAATTCATGGCGACTGCTTAGAATTGATAAAGTTAATTCCAGATAATTCTATAGATGCGGTATTTACTGACCCTCCATATGGATTAAATAAGGAAGGTATCACAGGTGATGCTGATTTAAGCCTTTTTTATAATATCCTACCTGAATGTTATAGAGTTTTGAAGGACAATAGTTTCTTTATCACTTTCTTTAGCACAAAGTTTCTTCCGCAATTATTTAAAAACAATCCTTTTAATTACTTTTGGCAGATTGTTCTATTTTGTCCTGAAGGAAAAGTTAAATCTCCAATAGGATACACAAAATTTATGTCTTGTTTTATTTTCAAAAAAGGTTCTCCTAAGGTAATTCGCCGGAATAAAGACATATTTGTAGACACCCCAGGAAAGATGGTCGAACCTGATGAAGGATACATAGACCACCCCACACCAAAACCTAAGCACTTTATAAAGGAGATCTTAAAAATGTTTACCCAGGAAAATGACTTAATTTTAGATCCTTTTATTGGAAGTGGGAGCACTGCCATAGCTTGCCTTCAATTAAATAGGAGATTTATTGGATTTGAAATTGAAGAGAAATATTGCTATATCGCCGTTAATAGAATAAATAAAATTTTATCAGGTTTTAAGCCAAACAAAATTAATGAGAAAAAAACAGAATTATGAATATTCCAGCTAGAATATTTGTTAGAGAGGGAAAGTTGATAATAGAACTTCCGTTAACCAATCCTACTGGGAAAATCCGGGTAAAACGCAGAGATGAAACATCAAACTATGGGATACCTATAGCTACGCGAACACAAGCTCTTACAAAAGATGATTATGTAGAATGGCAAATATCTTATGCTACTCAAAATCCACCAGATGAATCAAAAGTTGAAGATATTGTTATTAATAATAATCAAATAGGCTTTGAGTTGACAAAATTATTATATGAAAGTATAAAATTAGGCATATTTTCTAGTGATGATGTTCGTGAATTAGATGAGTTTATCAATAATGTTCAATCTACAGAGACTTTGGAAGAGAATGAGAAAATTTTCAGAGAAAATAATTTGCACCAGATAAAGGGAGGATTTAAAAGATTTATAGAAAAAGTGCCTGTGTATATTAAGAAGAATGAAGAAATAGGCCATTTTGTTGAGATTATCTTAAGGCATAAGCAAAGAGCAGTGGGATTGCAAGCTATGGTTTATCTTTGTATTTATGTAGAGAAAATAAAAGATAGAGATGGAAATTCCCTAATAGGAAGAACAGCTAACCATAGAGAGTTTGGCTCATTTGAAATTAACTTAAAAAACAAAGAAATTATTAAAGATGTCGTTAAGGCTTTTGCTATCGCATCTTGGCAACATAAAAACGACATTACAAATATTTTGGAGCAAATAAAAAGAAAATGCAAACTATAAATACTTATAAATCAAACCAAGCAGATAAACACTTTAGTCGTAAGGAAAAGATATTAGGACAATTTTTTACTCCTCCTGAAGTAGCAGAATTTATAGTTCAATTTGCTTTAAACTATCTTTCCTCAAAAAAAATCAGCTTGTGACCCCGCCTGTGGAGATGGGGTGTTTTTATCAAGTCTTATCAATCATGGGTTTGAACCCATAGGTGTCGATATTGATGAGAATGTTCTAAATCTTTTGCCAGAAGATATTAAAAAATATGTCCGAATAGAAAATGGACTTACTTTAGACGAAGAAAAGAAATTTGATCTGGTCGTTGGTAATCCCCCCTTTTCTTCAAAATATGGGCGGGTTCGAGGGGGTATTTTGAAAAATTTTGAATTAGGGAAACAATTCTCTTCGCAAGCAATAGAGATTCTTTTTTTAGAAAAATTTATAAAATTGTGTTCAAATAATGGGGTAATCGGGATTATTCTTCCACACGGTGTTTTTTCAGATTTACGATTAAGCTATGTGCGAGAATACATCAGAAATCATCTTTCCATAATCGCAATTATTTCACTCCCAAGAAATATATTTAGAAGCAAAAAAAATAAAACATCATCTAAGACCTGTATATTAATTGGTAAAAAAGGACCGAGAAGTTCTGATGAAAAGATTTTATTTGCATCTGCTAATTCCATTGATGAACTAGTAAAGAATGACATAAAAAGGAAAACTTTTGCTTGCCCAGGTGAGTTTTTGTATCCAGAATTCTATCTTGAAAGAAATCAAATCTTAGATGGGCTACCAAAGTTAAAAGAATTTAAAATTAAGATTGTTCAGGGAAGTGCAAAATATGGATATGAACGCAAATTTTCTCCTACTGGAATTCCTTTTATCTCGGCTAAGACTGTTACACCATTTGGCATAGATTTTTCAAAAGACAAAAAATTCATTGAGCCTGGTAGTCCCATGGATAATAAAAAGGCTTATGTTGATATAGGAGATGTTGTTTTTGTGCGAGTAGGGGTTGGATGCATTGGGAGAGCCGCGGTAATAACTAAAGAATCTGATAAAGGGATAGCTGATGATTGGATATATATAATTCGTTGTGAAGATAGCCGATTATCTCCATTCTATCTAGCTTTGTGGTTTCAAACTTCTATTATTCAGAAAGAAATAAGGAGACTTGCAAGAGGTGTTGGAACTATGACTATTCCCATTACATTAGTTAAAGAATTACCCATCCTAATTCCTGACAATAACATATTGAAAAAATGCGAAGAAAAATATCAAGAAATTGAACAATACCGAGAGAATAAGCAGTATGAAAAGGCACAAGAGGTTAAAGACGAAATCTGTAAGGAATTAGAAAATTTAGTTAAGAAAAATGAAAATCCAATTTAGAACCAATTATAGAACACTCACAAATGAAATATTACACTACACTAACCTTTTGCTACTTCACTTAAAAATATCCCTTGAATTTGCACAATTATAATTTATGTTATACTATCCATAGATATTTTTGTTAATAATTATTAAGATAATTTAACCTATATTTAAAGGTAATTTGACCATGACTAAAGAACAAAAAATTTTTCAAAGCTCTGCAAGATGTATTCATAGGCACCAAGATTGAAGGCAAAGGCGGATTTATTAGTTTGATGAAAATAAAGGCAAATTATTACAGCAAAATTGAGGATATTCTCAAAAAAGATATTGAAGAAGCACTAAAAAATACCCTGCATTCAGAGATGAACTTTTTGACAAACTCTATTCCTTTTTTAGCCGGTATTTCACTCAAAGCGGTTCAATTTATTTCAATTCAACACCATTTCACAACAATACATACGAAAAGGTTTATACAGATGAAAAAGAAAGGTGATTGCTCAAAATATTCCACCTATGTTATAATTTATTCGGGAGGTGGGAACTATGAACTTAGTAGAGCTCGTAGAAATAGCATCCTCTGAGGAANAGGCAGAAGAATTCTTAAGAGCTAAAGGTGTGC
>AWOA01000126.1 GCA_000494225.1 Candidatus Calescibacterium nevadense OTU 1 | reverse complement strand
TTGTGATACCTGACACTGCGAAGGAGCGCCCACAACAGGGGGAGGTTATTGCGGTGGGTCCGGGTAGGATAACTGATGATGGGAAGAAAATCCCGATGGAGGTTAAAGTTGGCGACAAAGTCCTTTATGGGAAATACGCTGGAACGGAGATTTCAATTGACGGTGAGGAGTTCTTGATCATGAGGGAAAGCGATATACTTGCAATCATTGAATGAAAATTTAAAAACAAAAGTGAAAGGGAGGTAAAACCATGGCAGCAAAAGACATACTTTTCAATGCTGATGCACGTGCAGCTTTAAAGCGTGGCGTTGATAAGCTCTCGGAGGCAGTAAAAGTTACACTCGGTCCAAAAGGGCGGAATGTTATTATAGATAAAAAGTTTGGACCGCCTGTTGTGACAAAGGATGGGGTAACGGTTGCTAAGGAAATTGAGCTTGAGGACCCGGTTGAAAACATGGGAGCACAGTTGATTCGTGAAGTTGCTTCAAAAACGAGCGATGTGGCTGGTGATGGGACAACCACGGCAACCGTTCTCGCTCAAGCAATATTTAAAGAAGGATTGAAGAATGTCGTGGCTGGGAGAAACCCAATGGACCTGAAGCGTGGAATTGATATGGCTGTACAAAAAGTTGTTGAGGGCTTGAAGGAGATTAGTCGTGAGGTCAAGGATAAGAAGCAAATTGCCTATGTCGGGGCAATTTCTGCTAACAATGATATGTCAATTGGGCAGTTGATCGCTGATGCTATGGATAAGGTTGGTCGTGATGGTGTTATAACTGTTGAAGAGGCAAAGGGAACGGAGACGACGATGGAGATTGTGGAAGGTATGCAATTTGATAGAGGTTATCTTTCACCATATTTCGTGACGAATCCTGACACAATGGAATGCGTCCTTGAAAATCCGTATATCTTGATCCATGATAAGAAGATAAGCTCATTGAAAGATTTCCTCCCGATACTTGAAAAGGTGGCTCAATCTGGAAAACCTTTGCTTGTAATTGCTGAAGATGTTGAGGGTGAGGCACTTGCTACACTCGTTGTAAATAAACTCCGGGGGACTTTGCGTTGTTGTGCAGTTAAAGCGCCAGGATTTGGTGAAAGAAGGAAAGCAATGCTTGAAGATATCGCAATACTGACTGGTGGGACGGTGATTTCTGAAGAGAAAGGGTTCAAACTTGAAAATGCTCAGCTCTCATACCTTGGTCAAGCCAAGAAGGTTGTTGTTGACAAGGACAATACAACAATCGTTGAGGGAGCCGGAAATAAGGAAGATATCAAGCGTCGTATAAATGAAATCAAGGTTCAGATTGAGAAGACGACATCTGATTATGATAGAGAGAAACTTCAAGAGCGTCTTGCCAAGTTGAGCGGTGGTGTTGCTGTTTTAAAGATTGGTGCTGCTACAGAAGTTGAGATGAAGGAGAAGAAGGCAAGGGTTGAAGATGCTTTGCATGCAACAAAAGCAGCAGTTGAAGAGGGAATTGTCCCAGGTGGTGGTGTTGCATATCTTAGGGTTATGCATAAACTTGATGAGCTTAAACCTGAAAATGAGGATCAGGCGGTTGGTATTGATATCGTCAGGAGAGCGCTTGAAGAGCCGATAAGACAGATAATTGCTAATGCTGGTCTTGAGCCGTCGGTGATAGTTCAAAAGGTTAAGGAGGGCAAGGATGACTTTGGTTTCAATGCTCAAACTGAGCAATTTGAGAACCTACTTGAATCAGGGGTTATTGACCCAACGAAGGTTGTCCGTGTTGCGCTTGAAAACGCTGCAAGTGTTGCTTCGCTGTTGTTGACGACAGAGGCGGTTGTGTTTGAGAAGCCCGAAAAGGAAAAAACCCCGGCAGTTCCAGGTGGAATGAGCGATATGTATTAAAAAAATAAAAGCCCGAGCTTAATGCTCGGGCTTATTTGTTATTTAACCCCTGCCTTACTTCTTTCCTCTTCGGTCAACTCAAAGATTTTTCTGAAAAGTTTCTCATCAATTTCCGTTAATTGGACATTTCTCCTTGCCATAACCCTTTTTGCAACTTCAATCGCTTTATCAATTCGGTAGGTGACGAATCCATCTTCAGCTCCACCCCATGAAAAAGACGGAACAAATTTTGGAGGTAAGCCAGAGCCGTAAATGTTGCAACTTACTCCGACGACTGTCCCAGTATTAAACATCAAATTTATACCGCTTTTTGAATGGTCTCCCATTATGAGTCCAACAAACATTGATCCACTGTCAATAAGCTCACCATCAACATAAACCTTGACATTGCCATAATCATTTTTTAAATCGCTGTTGTTCGTGTCCGCCCCGATATTTACCCATGTCCCAAGATATGAGTGCCCGATGAAACCTTCGTGTTGTTTATTTGAAAAAGCGTGTATTATTGAAGCTTCAACCTCTCCTCCAACCTTACATACAGGACCGATGCTTGTGTTCTCGTAAATTTTCGCCGATACTTTTATCAAGCTCCCATCTCCAACATAAGCCGGACCTTCAATCACCGCGTTGGGTAAAATTTTAACATTTTTCCCAATGTAAATTGGACCGTTTTCCGCATCAAGCACAACCCCAGGTTTGATCTTCGCGCCCTCTTCAATGTGGATGAAATGTTCGTTTAAAAGATGAACGCCTTCGTAAATTTTTCCCTCTCTTCTCGCTTTACCATCGGTTAAGATATTAAAGTCAATGACTATCTGTTCGCCATTGTTNTTGATGATGTCCCAGGGGTAGTTTATTAGTTTCGCAGATATTTCAATCTTTTCATAATTCTCAAAATCAGACTTTGCCAGTGGTGTCCCAAACTTATTTTTAAATTTTTCTAAATTTTCACCGCTCGCCCAGAAAGCAACGATATCATCTCCCTTGATATAAGCGATATCCTTCCCGTTATACTTAAACTTATCTGCAAAGTGTGGGTCGGCAAGAACTCTACCGTTAATGAACAGAACTTGATTTATATTTGCAGGAAGCTCATTGACATAATAATTTGGGTAATCTCTTTTCAGAACTTCCGTCAGATAGTCCCTTGCGTGAAGAATTACATTTGGGTTTGAAAAACTTCTTATGATTTTGTCCTTGATTGGGATTATTCCACAGCGTAATTCATACACAGGTCTGAAGTAAACGAGCGGAAGCAATTTCCTGTATTTCTCATCCTCAAAGATGCAAATGTTCATAGTGGGGTTAAATTTTGTTTTTCAACCGTAATATATAAATTCAGCTGACAATTTTGATGCTGCTTTTTTGTCAAGTATTATTATTGCCTTCCTGTGCATTTGTAGCATTGAAGCTGGGCACATTGCTGTTATTGGACCTTCAACCGCTGCTTTTACAGCGTCGGCTTTGTTTTCACCATTTGCAAGAAGTATTACCTCTTTTGCTTCCATAATTGTTCCAATCCCCATGGTAATAGCATACTTTGGAACTTCGTCAATGCTTTTGAAGAATCTTGAGTTGTCCTGCCTTGTTTTTTCAGTCAATGTTTTTATCCTTGTTCTTGAACCAAGCGATGAACCTGGTTCGTTGAAAGCGATATGTCCATTTGCTCCGATACCAAGGATTTGCAAGTCAATTCCTCCAAACTTCTTTATCTGTTCCTCATACCATTGGCAATAAGCCTCAACTTTTGGGTCCGTTTCATACGGGCTTATTTTTAAATCGCCGAACATCCCTTGTGGAATATGGACATTTGCAGGGTTGATGTTGATATGTTTGAAGAAATTTTCCCACATAAAGTAGTGATAACTCTGGTCGTGTTCAGGCGGTAAACCGACATACTCATCAAGGTTGAATGTGACCACCTTTGAGAAATCAAGTCCCTCTTCGCGATGCATTCTAATAAGTTCCTTGTAAAGTCCAAGTGGTGTGCTACCTGTTGCGAGCCCAAGGACAAGGTTTGGCTTTCTTCTTATTCTGTCAGCGACAATTTTTGCTGCTTCTTTGCTCATTGCATCGTAATCCTCTTTGACGATCACAAGCATTTTAGTTTGTCTCCGATTTTGTTTTTATTTTTGTTTATTGAAACAAAAAAGGGAAGGCGAACGCCCTCCCTTTTTTAATAATCCCTTCCAAACTGCTAAAGGGCTATTCGCCTTTTGACTCCTGATAGTGTTTCGCATAGCGTTTCATAAAGCGTTCAACTCTACCAGCAGAATCAACAAGTTTTTGTTTCCCTGTAAAGAACGGATGACAATTTGAGCAAATCTCAACTTTGATAACTCCGCCA
>AWOA01000125.1 GCA_000494225.1 Candidatus Calescibacterium nevadense OTU 1 | reverse complement strand
AAAAAAACAATAGCAAAACTTTTTTTACTTTTTCCCATAAGAATAAATTCTAAACTTCAATCACTAATCAAAATGTTTCGCAAAAAAAAATTCGCATTGAAGTTTCAGACTAAAATTCTGGTATGAACTTACCTCAGATTTCTGTTTCAAGACCTGCAGGTATAACTATAATTTATGTTTCTTTAATTGTCGTAGCTCTTTTTGCTTCAAGAATAATCCCAGTTGATATATTACCACCAATAGAACCACCTTTTGTCTCCATAGCTATAACATATCAGAATGCCTCACCAGAGCAAATAGAACAAATAATAGTAAAGCAAGTAGAGGAAGCAGTAAAATCAGCAGAAGGAGTTGAGGAAATATCATCAATATGCGAGCAAGGGGTAGCAGTTGTTCAAGTAAAATTCAGAGTCGGAGAGAACCTTGACTACGCAGTTCAGAGATTAAACGAACGCCTCGAATTTGTGAAAAGAAGCATACAAGATACAAACGTTCAATTTTCAGTTCTGAGATTTACATCATCGGCTTTTCCTATTCTGTTTTTGGGAGTCTCAGGAAAAAGAGATAGAGCATCTTTATACAAAGTTATTGATGAGATAATATCACCTTACATATCAAGTCTTCCCGGAGTAGGAGGTGTTCTTATTCTTGCAGATGCTCAAAGGAATGTAAATATATGGGTGGATACAGAGAAAATGAGAAAGTATGATATAGGAATCGCAGAGATAAAGAACGCAATAGCACAATATAATGGAGATTTCTCCACCGGAAAAATAACTCTCGGTAAAACATCAATATATGCAACTTTCAAAAGCAAACCAAGGATCAAATCAGACATTGAAAACGTAGTAGTTGGAGTGAAAGGAGGAGTACCCGTAAGGCTAAAAGACATAGGAGAAGTAGAAGTTTCATCAAGATATATTGATTCTTCTCGCTCATACTTTTTTGAGGGAGAAAATCAAGAGACGGTTATTTTGTATCTTGTGAGAAAAAGACCCGGAGCAAACATAGTTGAAGTAAGTAATAATTTAAAAGCGGCTCTTGAAAAAATATCCACAAAAGTTCCAGCTGACATAAAAATCAGAGTTCTGCTTGATTTCGCAGATCCAATAAGAAACACGATAGAAGAACTCAGAACAACCTTATACTATGCTGTTTTAGCAGTAGCTACCGTTGTATTTATATTTTTGAGGAGTATAAGAGAAAGCCTAGTCCTTGCAACATCTATTCCCACGTCCCTTTTATTTTCTATTTTATTCCTATATTTCCTTGGCAAAAGTCTGAATTTGATCACACTTTCTGCAATCATAATTTCGTCTGGTATAGTTATTGATAACTCAATAGTTGTTCTCGAAAGTATAAGAAGGAGATTAGAGGAAGGATTATCTTTTCGTGAGGCAATCATAAAAGGAGCTAATTATGTTTTCACAGCTTTGCTTGGGTCAACAATAACTAACTTTATTGTTTATGCACCTGTAATTTTCCTGAAAGGATTAGCCTTCTTCATATTCATTGATTTTGTTATAGTCATAGCTACATCATCAATTCTCTCGTTACTTGTTGCTATTTCGCTTATTCCTGCATTATCTTCAAAACTTTTGAAGAAAAAAGAAGCAAAAAGTGCTGAACCCAAATCAAGATGGTTTGAAGAAAAATATAAAAAAGCAGTTGGATTCGTAGTAAAACACCCAGTAATATCAGCGACATTTCTTATTTTGGTATCAATAATACCATTTTCTTTATCACGAAAGATTAAAAGAGAATTCATACCAGTTCAAGAGGCACAAGATATGAGAATTTTCATATATCTTCCCAAAACAGCAAGCTGGAAATGGGCAGAAGAGGTAGCATACAAGGTGAAAGATGAAATAATAAAGGAAATGGGTCAAAACGTAGAATATATTTTTCTAAGATACGGAGAATCAGCTTTCGGTAGAGCTTTCGGAAGAGCTCAAAGATTCACAGAAGCAGATAATCTTATACTTATGGGATTGAAATTCAACAACCTAAAATATAATGAAGCCTATAAGATAGTATCAAATATACTTTCAGAAGAACCAAATATAGAAGAGTTCAGGATAATACCGGCAAACCCCATAAACCTTTTCATATTTGGTCAATCAAGAGGGATTGAAATGAGAGTCTATTCAGATATCGCGGAAGAAGATTATGTTAAATTCATAGAAAGATTGATAAATTTAAGAGACTTTTTGAGAAAACATGATTTCATAAGGTCAGCCGATGTCGAAATTAGCAAACCTGTTCCTGAACTCCAACTTTTACTTACAGACTCAGGAAAATATAAAGGATTTACCCCAGCATATCTTGGAGATTATCTATCAACCATAATAACTGGAACTCAAATAGGAACCGTAACTTTTGGAGGAGAAGACTTCAAAATCTTCTTGAGATCAAAAGAAGGTAAAGAGATAAAAATAGAAGAGTTTTTGAATACTCCCGTGAAATCTCCAATTCCAACTCAACAAGATGGATATATGTATCTTTCTGATCTGGTGAAATATAAATTTGGTCTTTCCCCATCGGAAATTTACAGAATAAACGGATTCAGGGTAGGAATTATATCAATAGATACCAACGAACCATCTGTGACAGCAGCTGAAAAGATAAGAAAACTTGTCAAAGAAAACTTTCCGGAATTTGATATAGAATTCGGAGGAGCTGTTCAGGAAGCTTCCAAAACCTTTTTAAACCTTTTGATGCTAATTGCTCTCGCTATCTTTCTCGCCTGGGCTTCTATGGTTGTTATACTTGAATCCTTTTCTGCCCCATTCATTATACTATTAACGATACCACCAGCAATATCTGGAACATTTTTAGCTATGTTCTTGACAAATACATCTTTATCTTTGATCTCTTTTCTTGCCATATTCCTACTTGTAGGAATAGTAGTAAATAATGGAATAGTTTTACTTGATGTCATAATAAAAAAAGAAAGAGAAGAAGGTTTAAGTTGGAAAGACGCTGTAATTTTAGGTGCATCCGAGAGGTTAAGACCAATTCTTATGACATCTTTGACAACAATAATAGGAGTCTTCCCTTCAATTTTCTCTTCAAGCGAAAGTTTGGTTGGAGGAAAAGAATTTGCAATACCAACAGTAGGAGGACTCATATTATCGACAACTCTAACATTATTCCTTATGCCGGCAATCTATTCACTAATAAAAACTATATCAACCAAACTGAAAAAGACTTGATTGAAAATTGAAAAAAAATGAAAAATACCTGATTAAAAAGTCTGATACATTAAAATTCTATAACTCCCCTACCAAGCTTTCCTTCATTATTTCCTTTATATCTATGACAACTATCGGTTTGTTATCTTTCCTTAAAACTCCCCTTGCATATTTTGAACCCGAAAATTTTACAGATGTTATAGGTTCAAGTTCATCTACATAATAGACGGAAACCTCACTGACATCATCAACAAAAACTCCAAATTGGAAGCCCTCTTCATCTTCCACAACTAAAATCTTAGTCTTTTTACTCTTTTCAGGGTCAAGATCTTCCATTCCGAAAAACCTTCTCAGAGAAATCACAGGGAAAATCCTACCTCGCAAATTCATTATTCCAAGCACATGATAATGAACATTCGGCACAGGAGTTATCTTCCCAGTTCTCACAACCTCCCTTATATTTTCAACATCAACTCCATAGAACTCCTCCCCTAACTTGAAGTTAAGAATATAAGAAGCTTTTCTGACTATTTCTTCTTTCTTTTTTTTGTCTTCCTTTTTCCTTTCAGGCTGAGCCTGTGGAGATGGCTGATATTGCGGTTGCTGTATATTTTGTTGAACAGGATACTGAAAAACAGGAGGTTGAAAAGTTGGAGGAAATGGAATTTGTGGAACAACCTGCGGTGTGACAACTGGAACCTGCTGAGGCGCAAATACTTGTTGCTGAATACCTGCACCTTCCTGCTCCTGCTGTTGCGGGATTTGCGGTTCTTGCCCAGAAGGTTTCCCCCATATACTCTCCCCTAAAATCTCCTCCCCTATATCCTCAAAAGGATCTTTTCCAAAAATACCCATCTTAAAAAATTATAATACTTCCTTTTCGTTATTTCTTTTTATTTATTTATTTTTTATTTTTATTTTATAAGATAATTATTTGGTGATTGCTCAAAATATTCCACNTGTGTTATTCAGGAGGTTTGGAGCTATGAACTTATCAAGCTTGTAAAAATAGCATCCTCTGAAGAAAAATCAGAAGAATTCCTAATAGCAAAAGGAGAACTTAAAACCTTTATTCCATTT
>AWOA01000124.1 GCA_000494225.1 Candidatus Calescibacterium nevadense OTU 1 | reverse complement strand
GCAAATTTATTTGACAAGGTTTTTATAAGATATGAATATAACCCAGAGAAAGTAAGTTATGGGAAAAAACTTTTTGAAAATTGGTGTGCAACTTGTCATGGCAGAGAAGGTGATTCTCTAGCGATAACGCCTGAAGGTCTGAAANACTCCCTAGGGCACGCAATATATGCCAGAGATTTTACTGGAAAATATCATAGAGAGGGCAAAGTAGTTTTCAAATTTGCATCCGAATTTGTTGGCGAGTTTGCGTCTGATGAAGAGATAAAAAGAATAATAATTGAGGGGCTTCCGGGAACACCTATGCCCGGTTTCCCTATGCTCGAAGAAAAAGAGCTCGATGCAATTTTGGAATTCATAAAATCTTTAAATCCAAGATGGAAGTTTTATGAACCGAAANAAGTAGATTTACCAACTCCACCTTCTGATCTTATGTCTGATGAAAGAATTGAAAGAGGAAGAAGACAGTTTCAGACTGTTTGTGTAGCTTGCCATAAAAATGTGGAAAATGGTGAGGAACCAATAGAACAACCTCTTGCATGGTATAAATTTGATAAAAGTGGTAGAAAAAGTGATGAGTTCCAGTCAGTAAGGTCAAGATGGTTCGGTAAAGAACCTTTGAGGCGAGGAAAACCGGAATATGTCTTTCTCACAATAAAAAGAGGTATAGCAGGTTCAACNATGACTCCCTGGGCACATCTTGGTGATGAAACAATATGGGATTTGGTTTCTTATGTTCTTTACATTGAAAATAAAAATTTGAANGCTGAAAAAGAAAAAGGAGGTGAATAATTATGCTACCTATTGATATATCTGAGCATGGATACCTTGTTGATAGGGTTATAAAATTTTCTGTTGGTGGAGGAGTAATAATAGGTATAGTATCTTTTGCGATTTTATTTTACATTCTCTGGAGGTTCAGAAGAAGCAAAAATCCGACCCCTTTATCTGATGTTCCTCCTTTGCTGAAAAAAGTTGTTTATATAGACTTTGTTATGATTATATTTGACCTGATTTTGCTTTTTGTATCAACTTATGCATGGTTTATTTTCTTTATAAGACCGGTTGAAAAGATAAAAAAGGAAGTCGTTGATAAAGGAGAAAAGTTTGTCGAGGTCAAAGTTATTGGAAGGCAATTCTTCTGGACATTCGAGTATCCAGGAAAAGATGGAAAATTTGGAACGCCAGATGATTTTACTTTGGGAAATNTTCTTGTTGTACCTGAAAATCATTATGTTTTTGTGAAACTTACAGCAGCAGATGTCATACATTCACTTTTCATTCCGAATGTCAGAGTAAAGTACGATGCTATTCCGGGGAAGGAAACACATCTTTGGTTCAAGCCCACAAAATCAGGTAAGTATGAGATAGCCTGTGCNGAAATTTGTGGNGAAATGCATTACAGAATGAAAGCTTATCTTGTTGTTCTCAGTGAAGAAGATTATAAAAAATGGATTGAGAATGCTCCCTATGAAGTTTCTGTATTAAAGGATTTTGAAGAAAAAATNGCTAAAAAATGATGGTAAGAAAGGAGGTGAAATTATATGTCACAAGTTGCATCAGTGGTGGGACATCACTTGGANTCAGGTGAGCACGAGATGAGTTTTATAAGGAAATATATTTTTTCTACTGATCACAAGACGATAGGAAAGCAATATCTTCTCACAGGAGTAGTTATGGCGATTTTCGGTGGAGCACTCGCTATTTTTTTCAGAATAAATTTGGCTAATCCCGGATTTCTCACAGATAGTCAATATAATGCTTTCGTTACGTATCACGGAGCTATAATGTTTTTCTGGGTTGCAATGCCAATTTTGCTTGGNGGTTTTGGAAACATNCTTATACCNCTTATGATAGGAGCAAGAGATATGGCTTTCCCTACACTAAATATGATTTCTTTCTGGACGTTCTTTCTGTCTTCTGTTGTGCTTGTAATTTCATTTTTTGTTCCAGGGGGTGCNTTTTCGGGAGGATGGACTGTCTATCCTCCTTTGAGNGCCGATCCTGAAAGATTTTTAGGAGCTAACTTAGGGACAGTTCTTTTTCTACTGGCTCTTGCACTTGAATTTGCCTCTATGCTTATGGGGGGGGTAAATTTCATAACGACTTCCCTTACATTAAGAGCCAAAGGCTTGAGCCTTATGAGACTTCCTATTTTT
>AWOA01000123.1 GCA_000494225.1 Candidatus Calescibacterium nevadense OTU 1 | reverse complement strand
GGTTATGGCAGTTTTTAGAAATCCATCGGGAGATATATATTCTCTTATGAAATCACAAAAGGAATTATTAAATTTGCATCCTGAAATTCCGCTTAAACTTAAAGTTGGAATACATATTGGTTCTCGTATTGGTATATCTTTGAACAATAATTTAGACTACTTTGGTAAGAACATAAACTTTGCTGCGAGATTACCAAAGTTTTCACGAGGAGACGACATAATTATATCTGATGAGCTTTACAGTTTATCTGATGTGAAGAGTTTTATTGAAGAAAGTAAAATAGATTTTGAAAGCTTTTTTGTAAAAACTGACAAAAATAAAGTAAAGCTTTGGCGTTTGAGAAACAATTTCAAAATTTAATTAGCTGGAAAACTCAATCAATTTAGACACAAAAATGTGAAACACAAAAATAAATGGCTAAATGAAAATATGAAAATAAAAGTATAGAGAAATAAGAAAATAAAAAAATAAAAAAAATAATAGAGACACTATAATAGAAAGAGAAAAATGAAAGTTTTGATTTTTTTGGGACCTGGTGGTGTTGGAAAGACAACGATTTCAGCGGCGGCTGCGATTGAGATAAGCAAAAAGTATAAAACAATACTTATAACTATTGACCCAGCTCAAAGGCTAAAATCTGCTCTATCTATAAAAATAGATGAGATAAGGCAGATAAATAAAAATCTCTGGGTAACACAGGTTAACAAAAAGGATGAGTTTTTGAGGTTCATAGANAAATACGGAATTTCNGACATAAAAAATTCAAAGCTTTTTGATATAGCAGCTGGAATGCTNCCATCCGAAGAATACTCTGCGTTTTTGAAAATTCAGGAGTTATACGAGAAAGATTTTGATTTTATGGTTGTTGATACTCCACCATCTTCTAAATTTATTTCCTTTTTGGATGCTCCAAGAAAAATTTTGAATTTGTTTGAAACAGATGCTATAAGGTATTTTTTAGATATAGCGGCTTTTGGTGGGAGAAAATTATCTGGACCATTATCTTTGGCTGGAAAAATTTTAGGTTTAGATTTTATTGTTGAGTTTGCAAAGTTTCTTGGAAATCTAAGAGGTGTTTTTGATAAAATGCAGCAAATATCTCATGAAGCTGAAAAAATACTCAGAAGTGAAGAAACATACTTTGTGGGTGTCTCAATACCTTATGATAATAAAATAGGTGAGCTTATGTCTATAATGAAGGAGACAGAACAAAGACGATTAGAAATAAAATCTGTTATAATAAATAGGTTTTTGAACTTCACAGAAGATGGTGTCCCTATAAACTCTCCGAAAAGTGTAGAGGAATTTCATAGGAAACTTTTTTCGTTATCACAAAAGCAGAGACTAGAAATAAAAAATAAACTTGAACTCAAAAATTATAAGGTTTTCCTAATAGAGGATTTCTTTGAAGATATAGTNTCTTATGAGAAACTTGAAGATTTTGCAAGAAAAGCTAAATTTTCCGATTTTTTTAGTTCTATTTTACACTTTGCCCCCTGATATGTATCTTTTTCTTCGAGTATTTTCTCTATTTTTTCAAGAACTTTGAACTTGTTTTTGCACCACTCAGGAGCTATCAAAAGTTTATCCGGCGATTCTCCTGTGAGNCTTGCNATATAAATTGAATCAGCTAAGTGCTCAAGAAAATCAACGGCATAGTTTGCATATTCATCAAGAGTTAATGGAGTATATTTACCTTCTTTATACCATATTTCAAGTTCAGTAAATTTGACAACATGCAAAGGATGAATTTTNACTGCAAAGACTCCAAGCTCAGAAAGAAGTTTTGCGGTATTGATGAAATCTTCTTTTGTGTCTCCTGGCAATCCGATTATCACATGCACAAGAACTTTTATCTTTCTTTTTTGAAGTTCCTGTGTTGCTTTTATAAAATCCTCAACGGTGTGTCCTCTTTTTATTACTTCAAGGGTTTTATCGTTTGCGGTTTGAAGTCCCAACTCTACAACAAGAAAAGTCTTTTCATTTATTTCTTCAAGTAAATCTAAAACATTCTGGGGGAGACAATCAGGTCTTGTTCCTATGAAAAGTCCAACTATATCTTGATGAGCTGACAAAGCTTCATAATAAAGTTTTCTTAATTTTTCAACTTCTCCGTAGGTGTTTGTGTAAGGCTGGAAATAAACCATGTATTTTTTTGCTTTTCTTGTTTTTCTTACAATGTCAATTCCGTATAAGATTTGTTCTTTTAGGCTTTTCCACCTTTCTGAATATGGCGGAGTGAAGCTTTTTACGTTGCAAAATATGCAACCTCTCCAACCTTTTGTTCCATCTCTTACGGGGCATGTAAATCCTCCGTCTACTGATACTCTGTAAACTTTCTCTCCAAAGTATTCTTTCAGAAAATGGTTCAGAGATTTATATCTTTTTTCTCCGTTTATCATTTTGATTTTTTTTACCTGTCTTTGCTTGTTCTTTTTCTCTTCCTTTTATTCTCTTTATTTCCTTTTATTCTCTTTATTTATTTCTCTTTATTTATTTTTTATTCTCTTATGTGTCCATTTCCAAAGACTATCCATTTTAGTGTTGTGAGACCTTCGAGTCCCATAGGACCGTAGGCGTGGAGTTTTGTTGTTGATATTCCAACTTCTGCACCGAGTCCATATTCGTATCCATCTGCGAACCTTGTTGAGGCATTGACCATAACAGATGATGAATCAACTTCTCTTATGAATTTCATCGCATTTTCTAAGTTCTCTGTTATTATTGCTTCCGTGTGAGATGAGCCATACTTTTTTATGTGTTCTATGGCTTCGTTAATTGATGATACAACTTTTACAGCTAAAATAAGGTCAAGATATTCGGCATACCAATCGTCTTCTGTTGCTGGTATGGAGTAGGGGATTATTTTTCTTGTTTTTTCGCATCCTCTCAGTTCAACTCCATGTTCTCTGAAAATTTTGCCCATAGTAGGGAGAAATTTTTCTGCTATTTTTTCGTGGACAAGTAAAGTTTCCATAGCGTTGCATACTGAGGGTCTTTGAACCTTTGCATTGAGACAGACTTTATAAGCTTTTTCAAGGTCTGCGAATTCGTCAACAAATATGTGGCATACTCCTTTGTAGTGTTTAAGAACGGGAACCCTTGAATTTTCCGCAACAAATCTTATAAGACCTTCTCCTCCTCGCGGTATCACAAGGTCGATAAGTTCTTCAAGTTTTAGAAGTTCAAAAATGTGCTCTCTTGATGGATCATTTATGAAGCCAACTATATTGTCATCTATTCCTTCATCTTTTACTGCTTTTTTTATTATTTGAGCAAGGACTGAGTTTGTTTCAAGTGCTTCGGAACCTCCNCGCAAAATGACNGCGTTTCCGGATTTTATGCATAAAGAAGCTATATCTACTGTGACTCCGGGTCTTGCCTCATAAATAGTAGCAATTACACCAAGCGGTATTCTCATTCTTCCCACTAAAAGGCCATTTGGTCTTGGCTTCATTTCAACGATTTGTCCTACCGGATCTGGCAACTTTATTATTTCTTCTACTGATTTTATCAGAGCTTTTACTCTTGCCTGATCGAGTTTCAGTCTATCAAGTAAAGCTTTGTTTGCTCCGTTTTTTTCTGCATTAGATAAATCTTTTTGATTTGCACTCAGTATGCTCTCCATATTTTCTTCAAGGTATTTTGCTATTTTTTGCAGTATTTTATTTTTTTTGTCTGAGCTAGCNCTTGCTATTTGAGGTTGAGCCTTTTTTGCTTTTTCAGAAATTTCTCTTGCTAATCCCATAAAATTATAAAGTAAGAAAAACAAAATTAAAAAATAAAATTNTGGCTATTTTCTGTTCGGTTTAAAATTTCCTATTTGTGATTTTATATGGTGGAGATAGAAGTAAGGAANGGAAGTATAATTGATTGTGAAGCGGATGCTGTCGTAAATGCTGCAAACTCTCTTGGATANATGGGAGGTGGTGTTGCTGGTTTCCTCAAAAGGGTTTGCGGAGATGAAGTTGAAAAAGAAGCCATTGANAAGGCGCCTATTCCTGTCGGAAAAGCTATAACAACATCAGCTGGTAAGCTTAGAGATAAATTCAAGGGTATAATTCATGCTCCAACTATGGATAGACCAGCAATGAGAATAGGAATTGAAAATGTAAAGAAAGCAACACGAGCTGCCCTTGAAGAAGCAGAAAATATGGGGTTTGAGCTTATAGCTATGCCTGGGATGGGAACAGGTGTTGGTGGTGTTAGCAAAAAAGATGCAGCTGAAGCTATGGTAGAAACGATAATCAACTTTGAAGCAAAAAAACTAAAAAAGGTTATTTTGATAGATATTGATGATGAAATGGTCAGCGAATTCAAAAAAGCTCTCGAGGTCAAAAAAACAGAGGTAAAAAAAACATGAGAGTCCTTTTTGGACCAGAAATTATTGAAAAGTTTATATCAGAGGCGAGAGATATAATATTAGACAATGTTAAACCGCAGGAAAACATAGCTATTGTTGGTATAAAAACAGGGGGATTTTTTTTAGCTAAAAGAATTTATGAAAAATTGAGGATTGAAATTGAGCAAAAAAATATAAATTTTTTCTTTGGTTCAATTGATATAACATTTTGGAGAGATGACCTTACACGGGATCCCCATCC
>AWOA01000122.1 GCA_000494225.1 Candidatus Calescibacterium nevadense OTU 1 | reverse complement strand
CAAAAGACAAAGATAGATTCGCTAATTTAAAAAGACTTTCAGAGAATTTGAGACCAGACAAATTATTTTATGAAATCTTCTCAAAGGTAGTGGATATTTTAGCTTCTTTGATGAAAAAAGCAAATGTTAGTAGCAGCATTAGTAAAAAAGAAAAGAGCAAAAATCTATTTTTAGATCTGAAAAAAGACATTATAGGAACTTCACCAGTAATTTTTAGCACAATAGTAGGTATGGTAGGCAGAACACTCGGATGGAAAAGATTTTTTCTGATACCATTTGAATTCTTCGTAATATTTCTTATCGCAACAGCTATATGTGTAAAAATCTCATACGAATTCGGTTTTGACCCAAAAGAAAAAAAAGAAAAAAAATTTATATTGGACTTAGTACTCAAAATTCTCACATCGAAAGAAATAATAAAAGAAAAATCTAAAATATACCTTAACCTCAATCCCAAATCTATTTTCATACTTGATAATCTGAGAATCAACCAAAAAATCATTCGTAGCATTTATGAAGAGATTGAAAAAACATATAAAGAAAGATTAGAAAAAATATGATAGAAAGCGGAAAAATAAATGAAAAAACAAGCGAAAAAACCAATCTAATTAAGATACCTGTTTAAGACACCTGAACTCCTTCAAGTAGTATAGATGGCGTCAGAATTTTTCCTTCAATTGAAAGATCATCAAATATAACTGGATTTTTAAGAAGTTCAAATATGTTCCCAGATATCGTTGTATTTTTAAAACCCTTACCTACCGATGGGATATACCCCCTACATCCCACGGAAAAATCACCCTTTATAGGATCAGAAGTGTGAAGACCGATTATTTCTGAAATCAAAATAACATCTGAAAAAGAGTAATATTTCTCTTTGCTTTCGTCACCTGGTAAGATAACTAACGAAGATATTGCGGGAATAGGTTGAGATAGAGGATTAGGTCTAACAGCACAAGCTGTATTTTGCATATTGAGTTTTTTCGCAGAAAAAGCATGAGTTATAAAATTTTCTATAACACCATTTTTTACTATCGGAAAATTCTTCTTTTCTTCTCCTTCATCATCAAAGTAAGTGAGTCCCGGTGCAAATTTCAAATCTTCTTGAACCTTCTTACTAAGACCTGAAAGAGAATCAAAAGAAGGGTAAGCTAACTCAAAAATAGAGAGTGAGTCACTAAAAACCTTTTTGCCCAAATCTCTTTCTGTAAATCTTGAAAGCTTTGATATTATTTTATCCGCTGAAAAATTTTCTATCATGAACTCAATAATCTGAGCTGCCACTTTTGGCGGAAAAATAACTTTGAATTTTCCTGCATTCAGTCTGACTTCGTCAAAGTTAAAATCAGCCAAAATTTTGTTAGCTATATTCTGAGGGGAGATCTTACTTGGAGAAAGAAAAGATTCAGAAAAATAAACAAGCTGCCTTTGGCCATTTTTTTCTCCCCCAATTGCTCCATATATAAAATGAAGTGTTTTTCTTTCAACTAAATCTAAACCTTTTGAATTTACTATCCTTCTTGTTTGAGTTGCCTTACCTATGGATACCTTATCTACGACCAATTTAAAATCCGCTCTCTGAAATAGAATATCTAAAAGTTCATCAATATTCTCTTGATTTACATTCTTGTTTTCTCCCAAGTTTGCTCTTATTTTGTTTGTTGCACTTTTTGGGATCTCCAACTTTTGCTCTGAGATTGGTTTATCGAGTAGGATTTGATTTTTTCCGAATTTCCTTCCAAAATCTTGTGCAAAAAAGCCTGTCTTTCTACCATCAGAAAACCTTATCGCAACAACATTTTTTCTTCCCCGCTTAGCTTCCTTTTTAAACTTACTTTTATTGGTAGTGGATTTCTCTTCGGTCCCTTCACATATAAACTCTTCGGATACTCTCTCGTAAATAAACACTTCCCATAATCTGAACTTTTTAAGTTCCGGAATAATTTTTTTTAGCTCCATGTTCTCTCTTGGTATTTTTCTTTTATCCCTTTCCTTTTCTCTTACTTTTGATTTCTTCCTATCTTTTGTATATGTTATTTTTCAATTATTCTTCAATTTAAAAAATTTACTTTTTTGAGGATTTTTGTTTAATATAAGAAACTATTTTTTGAATTGTTTCCTGATCAAAAACAAGAACTCTTCTACCTTTAAATTTATCATATATCTTTTTTATCTTTGATTTTTCTGCGAGGCGAGAAAGAAGCCCTTCTATGCTTTTTTTTGTTTTATTTATACCGTATTTTTTAAGTACGTTTTTAAGCTCTAAAATACCAATTGCTTTATATTTACTTCTTAATGCAAGTGGATTATATTGCATATAGAGTTTCTTGAGTTTTTCAACATCATCGGATGAGAAGACTCTTATTTTTCTTTTACCTATGCTCACGAGCTTACCTATCTTTTTCTTGACTATTTGGTTTTCTATACTTTTTTCACCAAATCGTAGTTTTAGTTCTTTCTTCAAAAAACTAACCGCTTCCCTTATACCTACAAGTTTATACCTCCTTCTTAACTCCCTTTTCTTTTCTTCCAAGGTTTTCCCCATCGTACTACCTGATGCAACTGCCTTAACTANTCCCTTCTTTTCTTTTTTCNCCTTACTATTTTTTTTTACTTTTCCCGAATTTTTTCCTACCATACAAATTCCACCTCCCTTCAACCCCATGACCTATCTTTTTACTTAAATTTATTAATTCTATGAAGAATTTTCCTGTTTTTATTGCGTAGGAGGTAAAAACACAGATTTTTACTTTTTTTGGTTTCAATCTACTTTTTAATTTCTAAGCCGAAAAAGAAAAATCTTTTATAGTCATAAAGGATATTTTCTGCTCCTACAAAGATAGTAAATGGCTCCATTCTACCTCCTAAAATAGTTCTCATATTTAGGGGTTGNTAACCTATGATTTCTCCTCTTATGAGAGAAAAGGGAGGTTCTACCTCTATATAGAAAGCCGGCAAGCTTCTTATAAAACCTGCACCCACTGAAGAAAACAATTTTGGGAAATACACACCTAAAACAGAATTAAATTTTATAATATTTTCCCCTGGTGGAGATATAGGTCCGAACTCAAAAAATAAATCTCCTGTTCTGAACCTTGCAGAAATTGATTGAGAAGTTAAAAATTTTTCTTCTTTTATTCCACCTTCAAACCTTACACCTAAATCAAGTTTTAAAGAGGAAACATTCTTTTCAGCTTCTCCTACGATCCTTTCAGTCTTTTTCACTATGTTTTCCGTTCTTGAAGCTAAATCTTTTATCTTTGGTGAAACAGAGTTTATATCATCTATTATGTTTTTTATCTTTTCTTTATCCTGCCCCATCAGTGAAATAATTCCTTCTTTCTCTAACGACGCCAAAAGCTTCTGAATATCTTCAGAGGATTTCAAAAGCCTTTCTGAAATTTCCCTTGCATTTTTAGTTATCTCTCTTACATCAGCAGAAGATTGATTTACATTTTCCAGAACCTTCGGACCTATTTTATTAAAAGTTTCATTAATATCACTTATTAGCTTTCTCATATCCTTGATTAGATCCTCACTTTTTTCGACTACTCTATTCAAACCTTCTGTTGTTCTCTGAATAGATTTTGCTTGGCTTACATCAGAGACAATTGAGTTGAGATTTTCCACGAGCTTTCTTACAGATTTCATAGTTTCCGAAAATTCAAATAGTGCCTGACTTATATCACCGGTTATTTGAGATATTTCACCCTCGCTTTTTTCCAAAATTATAACATCTCCGTCTTTCAGAGTTTCTTGCGATTCTCCTTGCTCTATTGATACGAACCTGTCTCCTAAAACTCCTTTCATTTTAAGCCGAAACTTTGAATCTTTAGTAATTTTTACTCCACCTCTTATTTGAAGAGTAATTATAGCGTTTTTACCGTCTTCGGATAAGTCTATTTTTGAAACTTTGCCTATTTGGACACCGCTCAAAACAACTGGACTTCCAATTCCTAAACCTTCAGCCGATGATGAAACGAGCTTTACTGTGTATCCCCTATATTCTCCAACTTTGAGTATTTTCCGCATTGTGAATACCCCCGCGATTATTCCGAGGGTAATAAACAGCAATGTCAAAATAAAAGATATTTTCGGAAATCCAAACACACCAATTTAAATTTAATTTTAAACCTTCTTTTTTTATCGTAGATCCTTTCCCTATCAGATTACCCTCCCCAGCCCCATTATCTTCCCTTCCACTATGCTTTTTCCCATAGCTTGACGAGAAAGAACGGGTATCTTATCTCCTTTTATATATTTTGAGGCAATTTTACCGTCCTTTTCGTATGTTATGCATATCTCACATTCCTGATTTATGAATATTGCATCCTTTACTTTACCAGCTTTATCTACTGGAACAAGGATAATTCCCACACCACCTTTATTCTGTATTTTTAATTCAGATGACTTAACCGCTTTTATAAATTGTTCTGTTGCTACAACTATAAGATTATCATCTTTGCTTTTTGCAAGAACACAAAGAGTAGAGTC
>AWOA01000121.1 GCA_000494225.1 Candidatus Calescibacterium nevadense OTU 1 | reverse complement strand
AGCTCTACTTCTCCCGTTGGTACTGATCTTGTTCCTATCTTATTTTTAAGCCTTCTTATAAAGTAGTTCAACTCACCGTTTTCTTTAAATTTTTTTATAAGGAAAAGAGCGAGACCTTTGACATTTCGGGGAGCTCCTTCCGGTCTTGCAGCTACAACTGCTAATTCTGCACCAACATTAGACGCAAAATATTTTTCTCCATCAAGAAACCATTTTCCATCTTTTTCGTAAGCTCTGGTTTCAACTGCAAAACCAAGGTCAGAACCTCCTTTTATTTCCGTCATCCAAGTAGCCCCTTGCCAAACATCTTTTCCTCTTTTTCTCATCTTTGGTAAAAGCTCAGATTTTATTTTCTCGTCAGCGTATTTTAATATAGGAATTGCGGTAGATAAAGATACAGTATAAGGACATCCAAGACCTGCGTCGTAAAATGTGATTATATAGAGCATATAATAGAAGGGTTTCACTGAGCCTTTCTCGAAAACTTTATCTACTATTCCTCTTTTGTATCCTTCATAAAGTAGTTCCCAATATTCCGATATGTATTCTATTTTATCTATTCTTTTACCAGATTCATCATACATTTTGAGCCAAGGAGTCTTTGATTTATCAACAGATTCAGAAAAACTTTCTCCCTTTTCCTGCCACCACATATCATAATCTTCAAGTTCTTCCACCATCAAAAAACGAGAAATCTCGTCTTTACCTAAAAATTTTTTCAGAAAAGAAGACGGAGAATGAAGACAATCTATAACAGATTCCAGCCCNCCGGTTTCAACTTGCCGAATCTCTATGCCATTCATATAACTATATATTTTTTACTTTCAGATCTATATACGGATTAAACAGATATTTTTCCTGCAAATCAGAGCTAATAATTCCTCTTCTCTTTAAGATCTCAACTGGATGAATAAACCATATCCCCTCTTCCCGGGGTACAGAGTGGGCGTACCAAGGAGCAGATGCGGCATCTTTTACAAACTTTCCCTTTTCCGGAACATCACCATCAAAATTGGCAGGAAGTTTCAAATGAATACCATCTACATCAAATTCAAAATAGTTATCAAAAGTTTTTGTACTTTCAAAAGAGAAGAATTCTTTTTCAACTATATCTTCCGGTGAGCCATATTGGCCGTGTCCGCCCCACTCAATGAAAATCACTGGTCTTTGTTCAATAAAATAAGGATTTTTTCCTTTCATCAATACTCCGGAAACAACTAAATCGGCTGAATAATCTTTGAGATAGACTATGTCAAACACATGCGGTAAGGTTTCAAACAAAATGGTTTTCATTTCTGGTTTCTTTACAACCACGAGCATTTGTTCCCAATCGTTCTCATGGCAGCTCTCCACCNCCGGGNGATTTTCACAATCTTCAAGATAATCTCGCGGATAGAACAGAGCGTAATACAAAAATAGAAAGTTTTCACTTTCTTTTACATCCCAATAAACATAAGGGAAAACCTCAAACTTTTCAGCATTTTCCCAGTTATTATTTCCTATGAAATCGCCATCAAAATCAAAATTCGTAGGAATATCATATTTTGATTTAAAAGCTTGAACATATATAGGAGCAAATCTATAAGCTAACTCTTCATAGAGCTTTACTTTCTCTGAAAACCCCTGCTCACTATTGGTTGATTTTCCTCATCCGAGTAAATAAAGAACCAGCAAAAACAAAGAAATAACCTTTGCTTTTGTTTTAAGTAAAGTTCTGCAAGATAAATTTCCGAACTTCTTATGAAAAATAAAAAATTTCTTCTCTTTAAATATTGCTCTCTGTTTTTCTTTTATTGTCATATTTTTTATTTTAATGGATGATATTCAAATTTTAATTGCTTCTACGCTTTAAATTGGTGTAATTTTTCAGGATTCAGAAATTTTAGTCTTTAAAATTAAATTGGAAATTAAATTGGCTCCTACCTTTAAGTAATTGGATGCTACAAACTACTCACATAACGAAAGCTTAAAAAATCAGTTTTAATCCTGTTCTTTTTTATAAATGTCTCTAATTTTTTTATAAATGTTTCTAAANAATCTGATTTGTTCCTGCTTTACTACTTATAAATTCTTTTTCAGCAAATAGTTCCAATAACTTGCCATTTTTGAAGATATTNTGATTCTGATCTTCTCTCAATCTTTTGAAAAATCTTTCACGAAATCGAGAAGATAAAATAAAGGTGAAAAAAGCCCCCCTCTTGATTTTAAGAGAGTAAAAGNAAATTTTTTAGCTATCTCCGAGGATTTTACTTTCCTCATACTTTTTATTATTCCGTCAATTTCAGATGTTCTAAATTCAGCTTCTATCTGGAACTTTTTGAGTGACCTATAAACTTCTGCTTCTGTTTTAAGTTTTATAAAAGAAAAAACATATGGGTAAAGCGCCGATAAAACATAGTTTGGATCTTCATCGCGGAGCAGAAGTAAAGAGTTTATTTTTCCTGAAAGGATGTCAATTGCAACTTTCTTGAAAGGGAAAGAAAAATCGGGAGGCAATACTTTTAAAATATCATCTTTTACTATATATTTTCTCGGGAAAGCGTAAAGCATCGCTTTATGTAAAATTACCTCCAAATCAATTTCAGTTTGAGCTATCTGATATAAAATTTCTTCGGCATCCTCCATAATTCTTATTTCAGGGAAACGACTTTTTAGAATAGATATGATGTCTGAAACTTCGTATGAAATCCACCAGTAGCTTTGCAAACTTGAAGCCAAATCTAAAATTACTTTGTTTATTGACTTTTTCTCAGAGCGTATTGCCACTACGCTTTCTGTTGAGTTATTGAATTTTTGGCAAATTTTCTGTATCTCGTGTATTTGTGATTGAGATGGAAAAAAAAGCTCAAAATCTAATACGATGATTTTCCCTTTACGAGAAAAAAAATCTTGCGAAGAAAAAAGATTATAAATACTTTCTTTCTGGGAGTAAATCTGAATAATTTCTACTCCTTTTCCTAAATTTTCTTTTATTGCAGATATGAATTCTTTGAAAATTAGCTTTGGACAGTTTGCAAATACATATAAAGGTTTAATTTTTACCTTTTTTCCTATCTCAACCAGTACTTGTTGATACCTTCTTTTCATATGATAAGTTTTTTGAGGCTTCTCACAACTGCGTCTCCAAATTCCTTTGTACTTACAACTTTTATTTTAGTTTTTCCTCTTTTTCCTTTTTGTAATTTATTTTTTTCACCTTGAGATTTTTTCTCAACTAAATCTTGGGTTCTAAAACCTTCTGAAAGAACATCTCTTATTGCAGTCTCTATCAAACTCGCTTCCTCCTTCATACCAAGAGAATACTCGCAGAGCATAGAAGTAGAAAGCAAAGTAGCAATTGGATTTGCTATTGATTTACCGGCTATGTCTGGGGCTGAACCATGGACAGGTTCGTAAAGCCCTTGAATTCTACCACCTCCAAAATTCAAACTTCCTAAACTTGCAGAAGGACAAAGCCCAAGAGAACCTATTATACCACCGGCTTCGTCTGAGATTATATCTCCAAAAAGATTTGGGCACAAAACCACATCAAATTTTTGAGGGTTCAAAATAATGTAATAAGTCATAGCATCAACATAAACATGTTCAAGTTTAACATCAGGATATTTTTGCGCAACTTCGGATACAATTTTTCTCCAAAAAGATGAGACTTCTAGGACATTAGCTTTATCTACGGAGGTTACCGATTTTTTTCTTTTAAGTGCTACCTCAAAGGCAAAGTGAGCTATNCTTTCNACTTCCTCTTTCCTATAAATCATTGTATTTAAAGCGTGATCTCCGAATACCCCTCTTGGTTCCCCAAAATATACATCAGAAGTGAGTTCCCGCAGAACAACAAAATCTATTCCATCTGAATTTTTCAACGGTGAAATATAAGAAAGTTCAGGGAAAATTTTTATTGGTCTTATGTTAGCCCAAAGCCCAAGTGCTTTCCTTATTTTAAGGAGACCCGCTTCCGGTCTTCTGTCTATAGGGAGAGAATCCCACTTTGGTCCTCCTACTGCACCGAGCAATATCGCATCTGAATTTTTAGCTTTCTCCAAAACTTCATCTCTTATGGGGACACCGTATTTGTCTATTGATGCCCCTCCTATAAGCTCAAATTCAAATTCAATTTTCATTCTTCTCTTCTGAAAAAGAAAATCAAGAACCTTTACAGCCTCATCCACAACCTCAGGACCTATCCCGTCTCCTGGGAGAACCAAAATCTTCATAATATTTTTTATTTTTTGCTCATATAAGATTTTAGTGTTTTTACAATTCATTTAAGATAGAAATTCCCCAGCTCCTCCAAAAAATCCTTGGTATCTATATACCTATATATTCTGGAAATTCCTTCCTCGATTTTAGCAAATTTTGTTCCTCTATTTTTTGACCATCCACTAACAAAAAAAAATTTTTCCTACTGCTTCGGAGAAAATCTCTTTCAAAATAAGGTTTTCAACTCCTTTATGCGTCTTACTTACCGCTTCTTTTTTGTTTCTTCATTTTCTTACGCGGGCTTTTATTTTGAATAAAAAAAGTGATTACTCAAAATATTCCACCTGTATCATTTGGAAACTATGAATTCAGCAGAGCTTGTAAAAATAACATCATCTGAACAAAAGGCAGAAGAATTTCTAAGAGCGAAAGGAATACTTAAAACCTTCTCTTGTTGTCCCTTTTGTGGAAACAAAAGTATAGGTAAAGTCAGAAGAAACTTTTTCAGGTGCCATAGA
>AWOA01000120.1 GCA_000494225.1 Candidatus Calescibacterium nevadense OTU 1 | reverse complement strand
CGTAATCCTCCTCATCCGGTTTTAATCTGCCAATGAGGAATTTAAACTTGTTTTTTACGTTTCCGTTTCCATTGTTATTCATGTTTTAATCTGCCAATGAGGAATTTAAACTGAGGAATTTAAACTTAATAAAAAAATAAAAATGAGACTTAATGTTTTAATATGGCAATAAATATAGGGGGAAAATATTTATTAAAATGTAAAATTATAACTCCTCTTTTCATGGGGGGTGCATCTCAGCAAGCAGAATTAAGAACTCAATCTTTTAATGGACTTTTAAGATGGTGGTTTAGAGTTGCTGGTGGCTCTATTAATGATGAAAAAAGAATTTTTGGTTGGGCGGGCAAAACTTCAAATCAAGGATTGTGCAGAATCTTCATTAAAGATTTTGATAAACTCAAAAAAAAGCTATTTTCAAAAGAATTTGATAATTCAGGAAGAGTTCGGCAGGATAAAGGCATAAACTACTTGGGCTTCTCTCTTGATCAAAGATTCAAAAAAGATGATAAAAATAAAATTCAAAGGGAGTATTTAGAAAGAAATCAACAATTTGAAATCAAAATCTCTTTCCATCCCAAAGCTAACGATGATGACATTAAAAAATTCTTTTCGTCTTTGTGGCTTGCTTTCAATCTTGGAAATTTCGGAAGCAGAGCAAGAAGAGGCTTTGGCTCAATAAAAATTGAAAATATAAAAGAAAATGAAAATGATATAACAAATGATTGCTTTGGATTAAGTTTTGTGCCAAGTGGAGATTTAAAAAATTGGGTAAAAACAAATTTGGACAGAATAAAAAATATTCTAAATCCCTCACAAAGATCTAATATTCCTTATGTTTTTGATAACTTTGAGATTTATCACCTCCAAAAAAGTGCTTTTAATAATTGGAGAAATTGGAAAAATAAGGTTCAGCAAGGCCGAAAAGGTAAATTCCTTAAAATCTCCTGGGACGGTAGTAATATAAATAATTGGAATAATTTGCTTGATTTTATGGGATTTTTGCTTATGGCTTATAGAAGTTATAGAAATCCCGATTATGATAATGCTAAAAGTATATTACAGGACAATATAAAAAGCAATTTGTTTGAGCGCCCAATTTTTGGATTGCCTTTGAACTTCTTTTATTCATCTTTAAAAAAACCAAAAACTGAAAAAATAGGATACGGAGACATGGTTCATTTAAAACAAGGAAATGAAACTTTAAGAAGAGCTTCTCCTTTGATGATAAAAATTATTGAAAGTAATAATAGTTATGAAGGACTTTTTATCGTTATGAAATCTACTTTTATGCCACCTAATTCAAGACTTACTTTTTCAAATAAAGATGTAAATCTTCCATCTGATAATTTATGGAAAGCCCTTGATGATTTTATATCAACTCTTGAAAAATGTAATTTAATAAGGAGGATTTACCCATGATTAAATTCACATTAACCCCTTATGATGTCTTATTCTTTGGTTCAGGAAGACCTTTTAATAGAGGTGATGTTGTTGCTTCTATTTTCCCCCCTGCTCCTAATACATTTGCAAGTGCTATATGTTCAAAAATCTATTACTTCAAAAAAATAGATGTTTCAAATATACTGAAAGCAGTTTATGGTCCATTCATTCAAAAAAATGAAAAAATTTATCTTCCAAAACCCCAAAATATATATAAAGAAAGGAAAAAGAAGGAGTTTAGAAAAATTTTTGTTGTTAAACCTTTTGATAAAAATTTAAAACTTTTTGACTCTGAAAATACAAATAAACCAAATAGAATTAAAACTCTTCCTGTTTATAAGGGAGTTGAAGAAATTGAACCATTTGATGGATTTATTTCTATTGATGGATTAAAAAAATGGTTGAGTGATCAAAAAAGTGATCAAAAAATTGACGAAAATGATATTCTTTCTTATGAGAAAATTTTTAAAAATGAACCAAGAATTGGAATTTCAATTGAACCATCCCTTTATTCTGTTGGTGGAAAAGAGGATGCACTTTACAGAATTGAGTTTTTAAGATTAAATGAAGATATAAAGTTTGTTTTTTGGGTAGAGTTTAATTTTGCTGAACAGGAACTACAAAAAGTTAATTTAAATGATGAGGATTCAATTGTTGAGATTTTCAATATATATCCTAAGGTTGTAAAGCTTGGTGGTGAGATGAAGAACGCAAGGTATGAAGTTGAAAAAGATGATTTTATCAGTTGGATTAGAAAGGAATTAGGAATTAAAGATTATCTTGAAATAAAAAATGGTGATAAGGTTCGGGTTTTATTTTTAACTTATGGGGTTTTTGATTTTCAGGATAATGGGATGCCGAAAATAGATGGTTTCAAAATAAATTCTGCATGTTTTGAAAACTATGAAATTGTAGGGATAAAATCTAGGGACAAAGATTTGGGAACGAAAACAAAAAGGGCTTTTCCACTGGGAACTGTCATGTGGCTTGAAGCAACAAAAGAAATGAGAATAAAAAACAATCCTGCATTTATAGTAAAGGGGAATGGAGATTCTTATGAAATTGATAAGCCAAAAGGAAAACAAGAATTTATAGGAACAAATTTAATTTTAATTAAGGAGGGTAAAGATGAAACTAACAGATGAATTTATCGAGGCTTACGAAGATGATCTTATTTATATTCTTGGAGCTCAGCAGGCACTTTTTACTCATCCATTAAAGTCTGTAATAGATAAAAAGTCTGCGATTGCTTCTTTCGCTCGGATCTACATTGTAACCGCTGTTAATGGAATTGAAGTAGAAATGAAAAAATGGAAAGAACATAGTAAGATTTTAGAAGCTTATTTTTCAGAAAAATCTACAGATGAAGAACGAATCAGTGCTCTCTATTCGGCTTTTCAAAAAGCAGGTATTAATGTAGATTTTGAAATTTTTAAAGATTATTTAGCTCTCAAATATTTGCGCGACGCAATTATATATGGAGAATGGATAGAACATAAAAAGGAATGGATCGCCCAACGTGATTTCCCAACTAATGTAGGAAAATTTACTGAAGAACATCTTGAACGAGCCAAGGAGGTCGTTTTAAATATGATGAATTATATTTTTCACGCCGTTTTTTCAATGAAATCAGAGAAACTAATTCGTCTGAAAGAAGAAACTAAGAAAACTTATAAAGATTATGGAATTTTAAATGTTACTAATCTATATGAAATTATTTGGAATAATCTGGGAAGGATAGATGATTATATATATCAAGATATTTTGAAGGTTGTTTGCTCTCCTGAATACTACTGGGCTTCTGGGTTATCNGAGGAACAAATTGATTCTCTTGAACATAATGAGAAAATCCGACTTTTATATTTGTCAGCGTATCGCGCTGGGAGAAATGGTCATCCTCTACTTGCTCAGCATCGGTCCTTAGCAAAAGATGCTTTTGTATTTTGGCTTATGTACTGGGATTGGGTTGTTTCTCAAGGTTTAAATGAAAATAAAATCAAACAAGCTCTCAAAATTTTAAGAGATCCAAATTTTCCAGTGGAAGAAAAAATTTGGTCTATTTCTGACTTAACTGAAAGGGAACAATTTGAGGAATCTTTGAATAAAATTTTGGAAAATCTAAAAATAAAAATTCCATATAGTATAGAGGAAATTTCGGAAGCACTCTTTTTGGGAAAATTAGCTTATAAGCTATTTCCTGACATTACTCCTTTGACTTTATTTACAATGCGATTACCGGTGATAGATCCCGAAAATGCTAATCTTTACTGGCAGGAGGCTCAGCGTGTATATGATGCTTTATTATTGGCATTTACTTGGTATGAGTGCGTAGAAAGAAATAAACGATATGTCCCTGAAAAATTAGATTTATGTCTTAGTATATTAAAGAATTTTTTCAAGGAAAATAAAGAATAAAAAGGAGGTTTAAAGTATGTATAAAAAAAGCACTATTTTAACTTTTTATGCAGAAACTCCCATACATATGGGAGCAGGTCAAAGCGTATCTTATATTGATTTACCAGTTCAAAGGGAAAGACATACTTCATTCCCTAATCTTTGGTCAAGTGGTATAAAAGGAGTTATCAGGGATTTAGCTTTGAGAAAGTGGNATNATAAAGACAAAGTAGAAACAATTTTTGGTCCTGAAGATGGTTCTTCTGATTTTGCAAGTTGTATAAGCATAACTGATGCTAAAATTTTGCTTTATCCTGTTCGCTCTTTAAAAGGTGTCTTTGCCTGGATTACATGCCCATTTGTNTTAAAAAGATTTAAAGAAGATTTGAAGGCAGTTGCTCAAAATTTAAGTTCTCAAATTCCTGATTTTAATATAGACGATGAAAAAATTTCTATTTCTTCAAATTCAAAACTAAAAATAAATTCTAATGAAGTTGCCCTTGAAGAATTTGTTTTTAAAGTAGATAATAATCAATTTCAAAATGTTAGTGATTTGGCTAATTCTTTGAAGAAATTTTTACCAGATAATCCATTGGTTCAATCATTAGAAAACCATCTTGCTATCGTTTATGAGTTGCCCTTGAAGAATTTGTTTTTAAAGTGGATAATAATCAATTCCAAAATGTTAGTGGTTTGGCTAATTCTTTGAAGAAATTTTTACCAGATAATCCATTGGTTCAATCATTAGAAAACCATCTTGCTATCGTTTCCGATGATGTATTTAAAGATTTTGTGAATTATGCGGTTGAAGTGAGAACAAGGATAAGGATAGATCAGGCAAAAGGAACTGTGAAAGAAGGTGCTTTATTTAGTGAAGA
>AWOA01000119.1 GCA_000494225.1 Candidatus Calescibacterium nevadense OTU 1 | reverse complement strand
AATAAAAAAGAATAAAAAAATGAGGTATATATGGAGAATATGTGGAGAAAATAGAGATAGAGTATAGGTGGAGAAAATAGAAATGGATTTCATATGCGTTATTCCTGCAAGGGAAGGTTCAACCAGATTACCGGGAAAGCTCCTTGAAGATTTGTGGGGGGAACCGGTTGTTTTCCATGTGATATGTTCGTGTGCAAAATCTTATGCTCAAAAAGTATTTTTAGCCACAGATTCAGAGAAGATAAAAGAAAGAATTGAAGCCTCTATTTCAAGAACTAAAAAACTCTCGCAGTATCAAAAGGACAAAATCTCTATAAGGATAGTGAAAAGCAAGAGTGTAAAGACTGGAACAGATAGGGTAGCTCATCTTATAAGAATATTAGAAGAAGAAGGACAGAAGGTTCCAGAAATCGTAGTAAATGTTCAAGGTGATGAGCCTCTTATTTCTCCGGAAATAATAAATAAAGTTGTGAAGGTACTATCAGATGATACGCAAGCGAGTATATCTACATACGGATTTTTATCTAAAGATCCGCACGAATTTAGAAATCCAAACAGGGTAAAAATTGTTGTATCCCAAAATGGTGATGCAATCTATTTTTCAAGGTCTCCTATACCTTATGGAGCTAAAAACTTCATAATACATACTGGAATATACGCTTTTAGAAAAGATAAACTTTTGAAATTTTTATCTTTACCACAATCTAAAAATGAAGTTTTAGAGAAACTCGAACAACTTAGAGCTATTGATAATGGAATGAAAATAAAGGTTCTTGTCGGAAAGAAAAAGCTTTTTCCGGTGGATACAGAGAAAGACCTTAAATTTTTGAGAAATCTGAAAAAATTCAAAAGGGGATAAATTAAAAGAGCAATCGGAAAAGTAAGGAAAAAACAAATAAGAAAAAAGATGAATATAAAATCATAGAAGAAGGGAGGAGCGTTTGATGGCTGGTGTCTATGAGAACTTAAAAATAATAGAAGGTATAAGGTTCGTGGATGAAAACAATATTTACGGTGCGCGTGTTCTAATGAGAGTAGATTTTAATGTACCTGTTGATGAAGTCGGTCAAATATTGGACGACAGGAGAATAAGAGCAGTTCTACCAACTATAAACTTTCTCCTTGATGAAAAGTGTCAAGTCGTCCTTATTTCTCATATGGGAAGACCAAAAGGAAAGAAAATAGAAAGGCTTTCATTGGCTCCTGCTGCAAGAAGACTTTCACGTCTTTTGGAAAAGGATGTGTTGTTTGTTGATGAAACAATAGGAGAAAAGGTTAAAAATGCGGTAAACTCAAAAGCTGATGTTATCTTACTTGAAAACCTACGTTTTTTTGAAGGTGAAACTAATAATGATGAGAGCTTCGCGAGGCAACTTTTAGATTCGGTTCAACCAGACATTTATGTAAATGATGCCTTTGCCGTCTCGCACAGAAAACACGCTTCCGTTTATGCCTTACCTTTGCTTTTACAAAAAGAACGTAAATTTGCAGGAATACTGATGAAAAAAGAATTAATATCGTTCCAAAGGCTTCTCCTTAATCCTAAAAAACCATTTGTAGCGGTCATAGGTGGAGCAAAAGTATCAGATAAAATAGGAGCTCTAAAAAANCTCCTATCTATTGCAGATAAACTTATAATAGGTGGAGCTATGGCTTTTACATTCCTTGAGGCACAAGGTATAAAGACAGGAAAATCTATNGTTGAGAGAGCATACCTTGGAGTTGCAAACGAAATATTAGAAGAGGCAAAAAAAATAGGAGTAAAGGTTTATTTGCCAGTTGATTGTGTAGTTGCAAAATCATTAGATGATACAGATATAAGGATTGTTCCAGCTTATGAAATCCCAGATGACTACGTTGCATTTGATATAGGACCCGCTACTATAACTCTGTTTGCAGAAGCTCTCTCTGATGCAAGAACAATAGTTTGGAACGGACCGATGGGAGTTTTTGAAAAGGAACAATTCTCAAAAGGAACATTTTCTATGGTTTCTATTCTTGCTAATTCCACAGCTTTTACTGTTGTTGGTGGCGGTGATACTGATGTTGCAATTTCGAAATCGGGTGAGCAATATAGAATATCATATATATCTACGGGTGGGGGAGCATTTTTGGAGATTCTTGAAGGTAAGGAACTACCCGGAATTGCAGCTCTAAGATAAATTTTTTCCCTTCTTTTCTGTTATTTCCTATATTTTATTTTTATGTNTTGGAAAATAAATTTTGAGTCTATAAAAAAAGATACAAACTTTTTTGCTAAATTGAATAATAATAACGAAATTGTGAATTTGAATGAAATTATTTCTACCTTTGAAGCTGAAACAGAGGGCGGTAAAAAACATACATGGTTTCGTCTTTTTGATGATTATATNGAGTTTTTGGACCAAAGGTTTTTACCTGTGAAAGAAAATTGGGTAAAATGTAGGGATGAGAAAGAAGTAGCTTATGCAATAAGGGAAATGATTGTAAGAGGTGCTCCTGCAATCGGGATATCCGCAGCCTTTGGAGTAGTTTATGGAGTAAAAAAAAGGTTGCAAAATAAAGTCAAAATCACACCTGATGTTTTTTCTGACATAACGACAGAGCTTGAAAGAACAAGACCAACCGCTTTTAATTTAAAGAAAGCCCTTTCAGATATGGAAGAAGAATTTCATAATTTTGTGGAGATTTCCTCTCTTGATAACCAAGATGAGCTTTTGCAAAGGCTCACTGATAGAGCTATAAAGATCTGGTTCTACGATTTTATGTACTGCTACCTTATAGGTAAATTCGGAGCGGAGCTTATTAAAGATGACAGCGTTGTATTCACAATATGCAATACCGGTTCTCTTGCAACAGGAGGGTGGGGTACTGCTTTTTCCGCTATAAGGTTTGCAAACAGAATTGGTAAGAAAATAGAAGTTATAGCTCTTGAAACCAGACCTTTTCTACAAGGAAGCAGGCTTACGGCTTGGGAACTTATGCAAAACAAAATCCCTTTCCATATCATAGTTGATTCATCAGCAGCATTTTCTATCTCCCAGATGAAGAGGAAGGGAAAGGATATATGTTGCGTTGTAGGTGCAGATAGAATACTAAAAGATGGAACCACTGCAAACAAGATAGGAACCTTTACACTTGCTATTTCGTCAAAATATTTTGATGTACCGTTTTATGTCCTTGCACCTTCAACAACAATAGATAATGTGTCAGAAAAAATCCCAATAGAAGAAAGAAATCCTAAGGAGGTAAGAGAATTTTTTGGAGTCAGAGTTTTGCCAGATGATGTCCCGGTCTTTAATTTCGCATTTGATATAATGCCTCCTGATCTCATTTCTGCAATAGTAACTGAAAAAGGTATCTTCCGATATCCATACGATTTTTCTCAGCTTTAATAATAAATAATAATGATTTTACATTTTTATTCTTTTCTTTCTTATTACTTACTTATTTTATTCTGTTCCTGTGAGGATTTCTTATTTTGCTCCTGTGAGGATTTCTATTGCTTCTTTGCGTGATGAGGGTTCTATTTTCAAATCTGCCATTTTTTTTGCTATAAGTCCTTTTATTACTCTTTCTACATCGTAGTATACAAAATCAGTTGATTTTTCGGGTGATGGAAACAGCTTTCCGACAAATACAACAAAAACTCTTCCTTTTACTTCAATTGGTTTTTCAAACACAAAATTTTCTCTTTTTGTATCAGATATAGCTAAACCGAGTTCAGGTTGATACTCTAAGCCCGGGAAGATATCAAGATATGCAGGGTAGGAATCATTTCTTATTTCTACTGAATACTTCTGGAAAGCTTTCTCAAAAGCTTCTTCAGATGTTATACCTGTGTTTTGTTCTAACATTTTTTTTATTTCATCTCCGACTTTTTTACCTATTAATCTTTCTCTTATCAACCCTTCAACTTCTTTTAGCTCTGCAAATTTTTCTGGGAAGATTTTATTTATTTTTACTATCCACCATTCATTTCCTATGTTTATCGGGGGAGCTATGGGAGAACCTTCAGTTGCTTTTTCAGAAAAGAAAGGAGCAAAAGCGACGTTAGATGTTCCAGCTTCCTTACCTAAAATTACAGATGTAGCCTCTCCGCCTTCTTCATTTGTTTTTGCTTCAAACTCTTCAAAGGTTCCAAATTTTGTCTGGGAGTATTTAGAGAAAAAAGATTGAGCGGTGCTTTCAGAGGGAAATTTGGCTATCCAGAACTCTCTCTTTTCTCCTATTTTGAATTCACTCCTATTTACTATATAGTATCTTTCTATTTCCTTCTGATCTACACGGACCCTGAATTTTGATCTGTCAATTTCTGCTATTTTCAGGGTTCTTATTCCTGCTATGTTTGATATGAAATCTTGAAAATCTCTGAAATCACCTGCGGTTTCTATTCTAACTATTATGTCTTGAAATTTTGAGAAAAAGTATGAATCTTTTAGATAGTTTTCAAACGACCTTTCTGTTGCTCCTGTTTGTCTGAGGAAGTTAAGATAATCTCTTCTTGTTCTTATTCCAGCATTATTGCCAATAAGTCCAATTATGTCCTCTGCATTCACTGAGAATCCCCAATTTTCCACTTCTTGGCCTATTGATTTTCTTGCGAGCATAAGTTCAAAAGCCTGTCTTTGAAGAAATTCTGGACTTTCAAAACCCTCTCTTGTTCCTTCAACTTCTTTCAGCATAAGGAAAAACTCATCTTGAAATACTTTTTTGCCGTCTATCTTTATTGATTTAATGCCGTTTTGCGGAGATATAGAGGAGAGAATTCCGAAACCTATGAAAAAAGCTGCTGCGAGAATAAGATATATAGCTTTTGCGATGGGGGATCTTATAGTTTTAAATACAGATATTCCCATAAAGAAAATTTTTATTCCTTCTCCGTTTATTTGATATATTTTTTGATTTTTTCTCTGTTTGATTTTTTGTGCTTTGTTTTGTTTGACTTTTTGTCCTTTGTTATGTTTTACTGCTTTTTTCTGTTTGGCTATCTTATTAGTTTATTTATACGGTTATGTAAGTAAGAAAGAAAGATATTCAATTTGATTAATTTTTTTT
>AWOA01000118.1 GCA_000494225.1 Candidatus Calescibacterium nevadense OTU 1 | reverse complement strand
TGGTCCTCTGATACTCCTGAACCTGTTTTTGAAGACTTTCTCAAAAAAATAAAACCTGAATTTGATGGGAAAAGTTTGAGCTGTCTTGATATAGGTTGTGGTGAGGGACGGCACATGATTATGCTCAAAAAATTTTTCCCTGATTCCANAGTTTTTGGCTTTGATATACTCAGAACTCCTCTTATGAAAACAAAGCAAAGAATATCAGGTTTTCANAACACCTATATTGCTGTTGCTGATGTTTTNTTTATGCCNTTCAAATCNGAANCTTTTGATATTGTTTTAGACTTTGGAATTTTTCATCACGTAAGGAAGAAGATGTTGCGAACTTACAAAACTGAGTTGATGAGAGTTCTGAAAAAAGGAGGATATTTTTTGATAGGGGTTTTCAGCACAAAGTTCAAACATCACATACACGAGGTAAGGAAAAGACACTTTATATATCACAGGAAACACTATGATAGATTTTTCACAGAAGAAACTTTGAAACAAGAATTTGATTTTTTCAAACCAGTTGAAGTTCTTGAAAGAGGAAAAGATTTAGAGTGGTTTATATACGGACTTTTCAAAAAAGAGTGAGATTTAACTACACACTTTCCTGAATTACTCTTGCGAGTTCTTGAATTGTTGTAATGCCTTTTATTACTTTTAATATCCCGTCTTCTCTCAAAGTTCTCATGCCTTTTGATATAGCTACACTTTTTAGTTTCATTGAATCTGATTTTGAGTTTATAAGTTCCCTTATNTCATCATCTATAAGAAATAGCTCAAAAATTCCTATTCTTCCTTTAAATCCTGTCCCGAAGCACTCTTTACATCCACTCCCCTTATAAAGTATTCCATCCGGAATTTGCTCTCGTTTAAGACCTATAAGTTCAAGTTCTTTTTGGTCCGGTTCATAAGGGACTCTGCATTTTTGACATATTTTCCTTACTAATCTTTGGGCGATAGTAGCAAATACTGCGGATGATATAAGATAAGGTTCTATTCCCATATCTATAAGACGAGTTATTGCGCTCGGAGCATCGTTAGTGTGGAGAGTTGATAAAACAAGGTGTCCCGTTAGAGCTGCATGTATTGCTATTGATGCTGTTTCACTGTCTCTTATTTCTCCTACCATTACCACATCNGGGTCCTGCCTTAAAATAGACCTTAACCCTGTTGCAAAAGTCAATCCTACTTTTGGATTAACTTGAATTTGATTTATACCCTTTATCTGATACTCTATTGGATCCTCAATTGTTATTATGTTTATCCCAGGGGAATTTATTTCGGAAAGGCATGCATACAAAGTTGTAGTTTTTCCTGAACCCGTTGGACCTGTTATAAGGATCATACCGTAAGTTTTCTTTATGAGTTGTTTCATTTTTTCAATCATGTCATCTTCCATTCCGATTTCTTCTATTTTTAAAATGGTAGCTGTTCTATCAAGGATTCTCAAGGAAACTCTTTCTCCGAAAACTGTCGGTAAGGTTGATACTCTTACATCTATGTCCTTTCCTGCTACTTTTAGTTTTATTTTCCCATCTTGTGGTATTCTCTTTTCTGCTATATCAAGTCTTGATATAACTTTTACTCTTGATACTATTGGCTCGTGAAGAGATTTGTTTATTCTTATTATTTCGTGAAGGACTCCATCTATTCTCATTCTTATTANTGTTTCTCTTTCAGCGGGTTCTATGTGTATATCTGAAGCTCTTTCTTTCACCGCTTGGAAAAATAAGGCNTTTAAGAACCTTATTATTGGNGCCTCACCTTTTTCTTCAAGAATATCTTTTGTTGTTTCCTCTATTTCCGAAGCAAAAATTTCTTCAGCTCTTTCAACCTCTTTTGAAACTTCTATTGTAGTTCTTTCTCCGTATATTTCATTTATCAAGTTTTCTATATCACTCTCTTTTGCTATCATAACCTTTATTGGCTTTTTAAATTTTCTTTGTAGTTCTGATATGAGTTCTGCATCTTGTGTATTTGAAATCACGCAAGGAATGAACTCGTGTTTCCCGTCGGTTGAATTCCCGTTTCCGTTTATTGCTGGTTTGAGTAAAACAAATTTTTTCGTTTTTGCGTAGTGGGGCGGGATTTCTTTTGCCATATCCTCGTATACATATTCTTTCTCTACTTTTGGAATAAATGGTATTCCATACTGCAAAGCCAGAGCCTTATATAGTTTCTCCTCATCAATTGTCCCCATTTTTACAAGAATTTCTCCTATCTTACCNCCTTTCTCTTTTTGTATTTTTAGTGCTTCTTGGATCTTTCCTTCTTCTACTCCGAGCTCTAACAAAATTTCTCCTATCTTTTTTCTCATTACAAATAATTTAATTTTTGAACCCATAAAAATCCTAATTATCCTAATTATAAAGATAAGTTTCGCTATTTTATGAAATTAATTAATTTTATTATTGTTTATTGTGTTTTTATTATTGATGCATCTCAAAATCAGCCGAGAAGGGAAAAAAAATGGGAATGAGACCAAACTTCTCCGAAACTACTTGAAGTTTTAAACATAAAAAAACAATAATAAAAAAACAAAATAAATAGTTAGTAGTGATAATAATGAAATTTCATTAAATTGTTTTTTCAAAAAACAAATAGAATCCACAACAGAATGGGTTGAAATAAAAAACAATAATAAAAAAACAAAATAAATAGTTAGTAGTGATAATAATAAAATTTCATTAAATTGTTTTTTCAAAAAACAAATAGAATCCACAACAGAATGGGTTGAAATAAAAAACTATTTTTTACTTATTTCAAATCCTCCAATTATGATAGTTTTGTTGCCTTCTTGAATTATTTTTCTTTTTTCTTTTAATTTTTCAAAAATTTCTCTTTTGCCTTCTACTTTTTGTTGGAGGTATTCTAACGCTTCAAGNAATGCCTCNGGTCNCGGNGGACAGCCTGCTACATAAACATCAACNGGTATGACTTTATCTATTCCATCAAGAACCGAATATGTTTGGTATATACCGTTTCCTGATGATGCACATGAACCAAAGGATATAACCCATTTTGGTTCGGCCATCTGTTCATATACTCTTCTTACGACATCTGCCATCTTTCTTGTTATTGTTCCTGCTATAACCATAAGGTCAGCTTGTCTTGGTGAAAATCTAACGACCTCTGCTCCCCATCTTGATATATCAAAATGTGATCCAACCACTGCCATATATTCTATTCCACAGCAAGCAGTTCCAATGGGGATAGGCCAGAATGACCATTTTCTGCTCCATGTTGTTATTCCTTTTAGGAAGTCTTTGAATTTATCTAATCTCGTTGTTAGAAAAGGTTCTGCCATATCGTTTTAATTTTATCTTTGTAGAAGTTTTTTGGTTTGTTTCAAGATTTTGTCCATTATTTTTGTTCGTTTTGTTTGTTTATTATTTTTTTATTATTAGAAAATAAGGCGAGGAGGATTTGTTCCTGGAACGCATGCGTAATGTGANAAATCTGTTATTCCTTCTTCTCGTAGGACATCTTCATCTATAAGTGCCTTTCCTGTTCTGCGAGATGGAGGTTTTGATACTATTGCTATCACTGCGTCTGAGACTATATCTGGTTTTCGCCACATAGTTGGGTCCCCAAGTTGGAAATTTATTGTTGCTTGACTTTCAATCGCAGTTGCTGGCCACAAGGAATTCACTGCTATATTATAATCCTTTACTTCTTCTGCTAATCCCATAGACAGCATGGTCATACCATATTTTGATATAAGGTATGCCACTTTTCCGGGGAGTATAGAAAATTCTATTGGAGGTGACATATTTATTATGTGTCCCCATTTTTGTTTCATCATATAAGGCAGAACATAGTAGCACCCGATGAAAGATGCTCTGACATTTACTTGTAATACAAGGTCAAATCTTTTCGGAGGAGTTTCTATTACAGGTTNCCACCATAGTGCTCCTGCGTTATTTATAAGTATATGAACCGTTCCGAACTTTGATACTGTTTCCTCTACCATTCTCTTTATATCTTCTTCAAATCTTACATCTGTTTTTACTGCTATNGCCTCTCCTCCAATCTTTTTTATCTCTTCTACCGTATCNTATATTGAGCCGGGGAGTTTTTCCGTCCCTTNCTCACTTTTTGCTGCTACGCAGACCTTTACTCCTCTTTTAGCAAGTTCAATCGCTATTTTTTTACCTATTCCCCTCGAAGCACCTGTGATGATAGCTACTTTGCCTTCAAGTTTTTCCTCTTCTTTTATCATAACATTATTGTTTTTGTAATTTTTGCGTTTTTCTCTTTTTTCAAAAATTGTTTTTTAGACTGCGAAAGGAGAATTTACAAGTTTTATTGTCTCCCTATATTTTTT
>AWOA01000117.1 GCA_000494225.1 Candidatus Calescibacterium nevadense OTU 1 | reverse complement strand
ATAAGAAAAAAATATTTTGCTCAAGAGGAACAAAAGGAACAAGAAGAAAAACAATCAAAAAAATAATTTGTGCTTACCAGTAAAAAATAAATGTGGAACATCTTGTTTTATGGCAATACAAAATTTTTTTCTTTCGGCATAAATTGGAGAAATTATGTTAAGAATGTTGTAAACGAGCATGTAATAGAACAAGCAAAGAAAAGTTTGTTAAAATACCTGCCTCAAGAAGAGTTTGAAAACAAAATATTTATAGATGTAGGTTGCGGCAGCGGTATTTTTTCTTTAGCTTCGTTGTTGTTAGGAGTAAAAAAAGTTATAAGCTTTGATAAGGATAAATTGTGTATAGAAACGACTTATCTTTTAAAAGAAAAATTTAAAAATATAATACCTAGAAATAGTGATTGGGAGATTTTTGTAGCCGATATAATGGATGAAAATTTTGTTAAAAAATATGAGGGTAATGCTGACATTGTTTATAGTTGGGGAGTGCTTCATCATACAGGCAATATGTGGCAAGCAATAAGAAATACACAAAACTTGTTAAAAACAATGGATATTTGATAATCTCAATTTATAACCATGCAAGTACAAGTTTCGCTTGGAAAAAGATTAAAGAGTTTTATAACCAACAAATTTTCTTACGTCCAATATTGGAGATTCTTTATGGTACATTTGTCTGTTTTGGGTATATGATAAAAAGAAAAACTTTTAATTTGTATAGAGAACGTGGTATGCATGTTTTTTATGACGCAATTGATTGGTTAGGTGGATATCCATACGAGTTTGCTTGTTTTGACGAAGTTAAAGACTTTGTTGAAAATTTAGGATTTAGACTTGTTTCATCACCAAGAAAATTACCTTGCGATAGAAGAATTACAAAAAATATATTTAAAATCTTAAGGGCTGCAAATACTGGTTGTAACGAGTTTGTGTTTAAAAAACAAATATGAAGTTATTATTTATCTCATCGACTTTTCCTTATCCGCCAAACGAAGGTATTAAACTTCCAGTGTATTATCTTATAAAAGAATTTTCTAAGCGATATCAGTTGCATCTTTTGAGTTTTGGTTTACCTACAGAAAAAAAATTTCTTAACAAAATTAAAGAATATTGTGCTGAAGTGTTTTTGATAGAATTTATTCCTTCAAAGAGTTTTATAAAAAGAGTTTTTTATACTTTTTTTTCAAAACAGCCGTATAATGTCAAACAATTTTTTTCTTTTAATATGAAAAACAAAATATTAGAGCTTGTTGAAAAAGAAAGATTTGATATTTTATTTTTTGATTTTTTCCCAATGGGTTATTATAGCAAATTTGTTGTTTCACCTATACCTAAGGTTTTCCATTATCATGATTCTGTAAGTATGAATTTTTATAGAAATTTTTTAGTTGAAAAAAATTTTTTAAGGCGGGTTTATTGGCACAAACAATGTAAGAAAGTTTTAAATTTTGAGATGAGGTTGCCTTTATGGTTTGACAAAATAACTGTTGTTGCAAAAAAAGATAAAGATTGGCTTGTTAAAAATGCAAAAATAGATGAAAATAAAATTGAAGTTGTACCCAATGGTGTTGATTTAAAACATTTCAAGTTTTATACTGATGAAGAAAAATTTGAGATTAAAAAGAAACTTAATATTAAAGGGCCATCAATTATTTTTAGAGGGATAATGAGTTTTAAACCTAATATTGATGGATGTTTATGGTTTTTAAAAAATGTTTTCCCTTTGTTAAAAACAGAAATAAAAAATTTAAAATTTTTTATTGTTGGTCCTAATCCACCAAAAGAAGTTTTAAAATATAAAAATAATGATGTTATAATCACAGGATATGTAGAGGATATAAGAGAATATATAGTTGGATGTGATGTCAATATTTCATCATTGGTTTCTGGTTCAGGGATAAAAAACAAGATTTTAGAAGCGTCAGCGTTAGGTGTACCAACTGTTGCAACATCAATTGCAGCTGAGGGTATTCCTGAACTTAAAGATAATGAAAATATTTTAATTGCTGATGATCCACAGGAGTTTGCTAAAAAAGTTATAAGTTTGTTAACTAATAAAGAACTGTATAAAAAAATTTCAAATAATGCAAGAAAACTTGTTGAAGAAAATTATACTTGGGAAAAACAAGCAAAAAAGTTTTTTGAGATTTTTGATAAATTAATAGAAGAGTATAAAACAAAAAAAGTTTCTATTATAGTTCCTGCATATAATGAAGAAAAAACAGTTGGTAATGTGTTAGAAAAATTAAATTCGCTTGACTTTGGTTTAGAAAAAGAAATAATAGTTGTAGATGATGGGTCAACAGATAATACACGACTTATAGTAGATAAATTCAAAAATGGTGATTTAAAAATTATTTCCCATAATATAAACAAAGGTAAAGGTGCAGCAATAAAAACTGGTATACAAAATTCAACCGGTGATATAATAGCGATTCAAGATGCGGACTTGGAATATGATCCACATGAGTTAAAAACTCTTATACAACAAATAATTGATAAAAAAACTTTTGTTGTTTACGGCTCACGGTTTTTAAAAAAGAATCCTTGTATTTACAAAAGTTATTACTTAGGTAATAAATTTTTAAGTTTTTTAATTTCGTTTTTGTTTGGTCAAAAAATTACTGATTCATATACATGTTATAAATTGTTTCATAAAAAAGTTTTTGAAAGAATATCGTTAGAAAGCCAAAGATTTGAGTTTGAAGCAGAAATTACTTGTAAAATTTTAAAAAACAGATTTAAAATTTTAGAGTTGCCAATTTCATATAACCCACGTTCAATACAACAAGGTAAAAAAATTAAGTTTAAAGATGCAATTATAGGAGCATACACAATTGTGAAAATTTGGGTTCAATCAAGAAAGGATTATGATAGATAAAAATTCAGAAATAATAATTATCGGTGGCGGTCCAGCGGGATTAGCTTGTGCATATGAGTTAGTTAGAAACAATATTAAATGTAAAATAATAGAATCTTCTAATTCCTTGGGCGGTATCGCTAAAACGATTAAATTTAAAGAATATTTTTTTGATTTAGGTGGACACAGGTTTTTTTCTAAGAATGAAGAGATAAATGTTCTATGGAAGAGTTTATTAGGAGATAACTTACTAACTGTTCCAAGATTATCTCGTATTTATTATAATGGTAAGTTTTTTTTCTATCCCATAAAAATTTCTAATGCACTATATAATTTAGGATTTCGAGAAAGTTTGGAAATACTATGGAGTTATATTTATTATAAGATTAAACCTATTTATCCTGAAATAAGTTTTGAGGATTGGGTTATTAACCGATTTGGTAAAAGGCTTTACGAAATTTTTTTTAAAACATATACTGAAAAAATTTGGGGTATTGACTGCAGAAAGATTTCTAAAGAATGGGCCGCACAAAGAATTAAAGGACTTTCTCTTTTGGAAGTTGTCAAAAATAATATCTTTAAGATATCTAGATCTAAAAAGATCAGGACGTTAATAACAGAATTTTATTATCCTACTTATGGGCCAGGAATGATGTGGAATGCAATGAAAGATTATATTGTTAAGAATGGTGGGCAAATTCTTTTTAATAGAGAAGTTAAAAAAATTATTCCTAAAAATGAAGTATATCATTTAGTGGCTTTTAATAATCTAACACAAAAAAATGAAGTTTTCACTGCAAAATATATAGTTTCAAGCATGGCTTTAAACGAATTTATTAGAAGTTTACAAGTGCCAATAGAAGAAAAAATAAAAAATATTTTAGAAAAACTCAGATTTCGTTCTTTTATTGCAGTATCTTTAGTAGTAAAGAAAGAAAATTTATTCCCGGATCAATGGATTTATATTCATTCTCCAGAAGTAAAAGTTGGAAGAATACAGAATGTAAAAAACTGGAGTAAATTTATGGTGCCAGGAAATGTAACTTTGTTAGTTGCTGAATATTTTTGTTCTGAAGGTGATGAACTATGGTCTTGTTCAGATGACGAAATTTTAGAATTAGCATCCGAAGAAATACTGAAATTAAAATTTGCTAATTCGAAAGAGGAAATAGAAAAAGGTATTGTTGTTCGTGTAAAAAATGCTTATCCTGTTTATTATCTTGGTTTTGAAAAAGATTTGTTACAAATTAAAGAGTTCATTTCGAGACTTAGAAATATTCAAATTATAGGTAGAGGTGGACTGTATAGATATAATAATATGGACCATTCTATGTTAAGTGGAATATATGCTGCAAGGAATTTGTTAGGTAAAAATTATGATGTATGGTTAATTAACGTAGAGAAAGAATACTTGGAGGAAAAATGATATGATAAAATATTATAAATGGATATTGTTGATAATACTAATTTTTACTTTATTTTCACGTTCACTTGTTGGTATTAAAATGATGAATAAGATGTGTTTTGAAAAAACAATCATAGGACGAGATAGTGAACATTATGTGAATATCGCTAAGAATTTGTTGTTTAAAAAAATATATGCTTTTGGGGAACATCCTACTTCTATACGTCCACCAGGATATCCATATTTTCTGTTGTTCAACTACAAATTTTTTGGTGTGGATAATGTTAAAGTAATAGTTTATGAACAAATTATTATAACTGTTTTTGTAGTTTTTTTAATATTTCTTATTGGAAAAGAATTTTCCATAGTTTGTGGATTAATTGCTTCATTATGTTATGCTATTTGGTATCCTAATTGGGAAAGAGTAGGCTGGATTTCTACAGAAGTTCTTACCGTCTTTAGTTTAACACTTTCTACTCTATTATTGTTATATGGGTTAAATAAGAAAAAAAATTTTTATTATTTTTTTTCCGGTATAGCAGTTGGTATCTCTGCATTAACAAGAGCTGAAATATTAATCATACCAGTTGTGTTCGTAATAGTAATGGTTATTATGAAAAATTACAAAATAGGATTTTTTTTATTAGGTGTGTGTTTAATCCTTTGTCCGTGGATCTTACGAAATTATATTGTTCATGGAAAATTTTTGTTTACAACATCTACAGGAATTTTGTTATTTTGTGACCAAGGCAGTCATAAAGTAGAAGAACAAGATTGTGGCTCAATGTTTTTTGGTATAAAAAGTGAAGAAATAAGAAAGTTTTCAAATTTGTTTGATATTGCACTGACTGGAAAAGAAAGAGAGTATGATGAGATTATAATTAAAGAAAAATTAAATTACGCAATAAATTATCCGCTGAAAGTTTTAAAAGTCCTAGTTAAAAATTTTTTAATAATGTTTTATCCAATGGGACCTTCTGTTTGGTTGGATAGATATGATCCTATATACGGGACGATAATGGCCTTTATTTTTATCTATTTTATTTTTTATTTTAAAAAAGAAAAATTAAAGACAAACATCTTAATTATTTTATTGTTTTGGCTTCCTTTATTAATACCTTATACATTGTTTACTGGCGACCCTATATATAGAGCTTCTTATGAACCAATTTTATGTATAATTGGAAGTTATGGCATAGTAAAATTTTTTGAAAATGCGACATCTACAGATAAGTTGATCAGAA
>AWOA01000116.1 GCA_000494225.1 Candidatus Calescibacterium nevadense OTU 1 | reverse complement strand
CTCTATTATTTCAGAGGCTATAAAGTTTCAGGATTCCGAAAGGTTAAAGGATACACAACCTATTTTCAAAGAAATTTTAGAGTTAGTAGAGAAAGTAAATAGAGCTGGTTTTGANACTGNAAAATTTGAATNAGTTCTCGAAGAGTATATAGCATTAGCAGGTGAGGTGATAAAAACGCAAGATCTTGAAAAAGCAGCAATTTTATCAGAAAAAGCTTCTTCACTGAGGAAATTGANCCTCAATATATCAGAAAATATTTCAGAAAAAATTTCTAAACTTTCTTTCTTNTTTTCTGTTTATACGCTAACATCTGCGATTGTGGTATCAGTTATGTTTGGGATTTTTGGTTTTATTTTTTCTGGCAGGATTGTTGGTTCGCTTGAGAAGTTTCTGGCAATCTTCAACCTTCTTTCAAGGGGNGAAGTAAAGGTTGTAAATATAAGGGGNCAAGATGAAATAGGGCGTCTTGCAGAAGTTTGGAATTCCGTCTCTCAGGAAATANTAAAAGTTATAAGAGATGTTCAAGATATTTCAGATAAAGTAAAGGAACTTTCTTCAAAGGTGAAAGATGAAATAATGAGAATTTATAGTGCAACCTCTCGCCCTGCTCAGAACATTGTTGTTATCTCAAATGCCGTTGAAGAATTATCATCTACTATGAGCGAAGTACAAAAGAANCTTGAATATGTTGTAAGTCTATCTAAAAATTCGGCTAATGTTTCTGTTGAGGGNGTAAATGAAGTTTCAGCTCTTTCCGAGAAAGTAAAGGATTTTTCTTCTCANCTTTCTTTGTTTGTAGATAAGATTAAAAATTTGTCGGGTGAGTTAAAAAAAGTGGGTTCTATAGTTTCTGCAATTGGAGATATAGCTGAACAGACTAATCTTTTGGCTTTGAATGCGTCAATAGAGGCAGCAAGAGCAGGTAATGCTGGAAAGGGATTTGCAGTGGTGGCTCAGGAAGTAAGAAAGCTTGCAGAAAGAACTACGGAGGAGCTCAAATCAATAAGTCAAATTGTTTCTTCCGTTTCTTCCACTTCTGCAGATATTTCTTCATTTATGACTGCTGTTAAAGGAAAATTTGAGGAAATAGCAAATTTGATGGGAAAAATTGTTGTAAGCTTTTCTCAAATTCAGAATTCATCAAAGCTAAGTTCAGATGAAATTTCTTCACTTTCTGTGATCTTTGAGCAACAAGTAAAAAGTATGGANGATATAGCAAGAAATATAAGAGAGATTTCTGAGATAGGGGAGGAGATAGCGAAATTTTCAGATATTGCAAAGAATATATCAGATGAGCTATCTGGGCTTTCATNTCGGCTCAAAGAGGTTGTAGAGTTCTTCAANGTTTAGGTCATTTATTATTTCAACTCAAATGTGTTTGATACCTTTATTTTTTCTCCGAAAAGATTTACTGGCTCCGAATTTTTGAAGTATCCTTCCTTGATTATGAGTTTTTCAGAAGGTTTCCATAATCTCAAATAATATTTCCCGTCAATTCTGTATATATAAAGACCGAGGTTATCATCGGCTTGCAAAAGTGAGAAACTTTCTGGTATCTCTGTTTTTGAATCTGCTTTTGCTCCTTTTGCTGAATAAATTGGGAAAATAGAAGCATAAATGGCTTTTGCAGAGTCCATTTCGTTATCCTCTGATTTTGTCTTCTTATAGATTATAAACGATGTAACAAATGGTCCGCTTTCACTCATATCTCCTAGTGGACCTAATATATCGTATTTTTCAAACTTTGTGTTTCTACCCACAAATACATCTACACTTTTATCTGATGTTTGTGCTACTCCTTTCCCGCCTTTTGTTGCTATTGTGAAGATATCACCGCTTTCAAGATAAACTTTGAAAAAGTTTGTGAAGGGTGTGAAAGTTGGTTTGTATATTTTTTCATTTTCCGTATATTCAATTAGTCCTGTGTGAGATTCATTCAAGATTTTTATTATTTTAGACTGGAAATTAAATCTCAAAGTCAAAGAATGTCCTTCCGGAATCGTTTCAGTTCCTGCTTCTAAAAAAATTATTCCTTCTGGTGATATTTTCTTCGTTATTGTAATTTGGTATTCCGAAATTTCTTCAAATCTTCCGGGTGGAGTTTCAGAGCCTATTCTCCATGATCCACCATCATCGGTCCACAAAATAGAGCCTATGGAAAATCCAAATTTTTCTGTATCAGTGATTTCTTCCAAGTTTTCGTTTGGTATCGGTTCGTTAGCTCCTACAATTTTATACCCAAATGGTGGAACACCTTTTCTTTCTATTCCTAATGGATTTATGATCACTTTTTTGTCTGAACCTATCTTCTCTCGGAAAATATCAAGAACTTTTCTTTCTATGTTAGATATTTTTGTTTGAGTTTCTTTTACAAGTGGCTTAGTTTCTTTTTCTTCTGCGCTTTTATACAGAGTTCCAGCTCCTGAATCATGATTTGTAAAAGCACCCATTACAAACCAAAGATTTTCTAACTCTTTTTCTATTTCCTCTGGAATTTTTAGGTTCAAAGCTTGCGCTATCGAAATCATAGTTTCTACCGACATCAATCTGAATATGCTTTCGTTTATGAACCTTTTGAGATATGTTCTTGAACCAAAGTAGCCCGTCCAATAAGGAGCAAGGTTCCCTTCAAAGACAGGTAATTTATCTTTTTCTTTCTCTACGAGTGAGATGAAATCAGAAAAGCTCCCGATTACAAGAAAGGTTCCGGTTGATGGGAAATATTTTTCATTCCAGTAATCTACGAACCTTCCTAAATTCTTTTTAGGTCTTTCAAAGTCCCACCCTATTGGGATGAAGATGAATTTTGAATTTGCTTTATGTTTCATTCTTCCTGTGTAATCTAAAACTTTCTTTGAAAAAATTTCTTCGTTTGCTTCTTCACCTAAACATTCTGCTTCTGGATTTACATAAACGTTTGATGGGAAATCTAATTCGCAGAAGAAAAAGGAACCGATTCCATATAAGTTTGGCATAAAAAAGAGGATTACTTCTCCGTATCTGCCTTTCCATCTTGTGAGGATTCCCGTTTTGAAGAGTTTTTGTCCTCCAGAGCCTTCAACGAAATCTTTTTCTGTTATTGGGCTCAGATGTTTTGGTGTTTGGGTAAAGCCATTTACTCTCGAAAACGCTACTGATCTAAATCCTAAAAAGTAAAGTAGGTCTGGCATATCTGGGGGAAATCCGAATGAGTCGGGAACCCACGCATCTTTTGGAATTTTCAAAGCTCTCTTTTTTAACCAGTTTCTTCCTGTCATGTAATTTCTTATTATTCCTTCTGCTGGAATTATAACCCAGTCATCTGTTCCAACTCCTCCTCCCTCTATTTTTATTTTTCCTTCATTAATTAGAGATAGAAATTCAGATTGAAATTCACTTTCTTTTATGAACTTATCAATCCAAAATATTTCAGCGAAAAATATGATGTGATTTTTGTGAGATTTTAAGAAATCAATTGAACTCAAAAATATATCTTTTACTAATTTCTCATAGTATTCTTCCGATGTATAAACCCAAGATATATCAAGGTGGCTTGACTGCCCTAAAATAACAACTGTGTTTGCATTTTCGGGAAATTCAAGCTTCCCGTCTTCATCTACTTGAACTCCTTGTTTATCTTCATCTACTTGAACTACTTGTTTATCTTTACCGCAATACAAGGTTATCAAAGATTGCAAAAGCAAAATAATGAAAAGTAAGTGATTATTTACAAGATTTATTTTCTTTTTCCCCATCATTTTATTTATTTTTTTTTTACTAATTCTTATAGTTTGGTATTTACTGGGTGTTTTTTCTTTTATAGTTAATTTATTTATAATTAGTCAAAAAATTTTTTTCAATTGCTTTCTTTTACTTTTTTATAAACTCTTTATTTTTCCACACATTTTTTGAAGTCAAATTTAGGTTCCAGGTCTGATGAACTCATGTATCTTATTTTCCCAAAGATTTTTCTTTCCTTCCATGGTCTGTCGTGAGTTCCGAAGCACCAGAAGATATCTGCATATCCGTTTGGGCTCTTCCGTCAAGTTCGTATTTATCGTTTAGATAACATGCAATATCAAAAGCTTCTTTTGGATCTTTTGTCCATTCTCAGATTTTTTACACCAATGCATTCTCATGTAGTTATGCATTCTTCCTGTTTTTAAGGGCTCTATCTGAACAGTATTACAGTATTCAACGTGAGTTTTTGCGTTTTCAAACTCTTCCTGATGTATAAATATATTCTCTTTTATCGTTCCTGTGTTCTTCTAATGCTTGTTTAGCCCATTCTGGTATTCCTTCGTATTGATTGTAATTTGGGTTGTAATAAGAAAAGTTTCTTGCAAGCTCTCTCCAAACTATGAGCTCGTTGAAAAAGCTTTTTACATCTTCGTCTCTTTCTTTTATATCTTTCTTTTATACTTTATACTTTGATAATATTTCAACAATTTCTATTGATGAAATTTGACCGAAATGTAGTTATGGGAGAGGATTTTCCCTATGATCAAGCTCCGTATGAGAGCTGAAATCTTTATATTTATTTATTATTTGTTCAATTTTGTATCAATAAAAACTTTTTAAGTATTTTTTAGTTTAACCGTCTATAAAAAAGAGATAAGCTTACAGTTTTATCTATATTAAGTATGTTTAATATCTTTGAAGAGTTGTTTAAATTTATTTCATTTATTCGAAAATTAAGAAAGACTGATTTAATCTTTGGTTCTTTTGGTTTCGTTGGAATTAAGAATCTATCTAACTAATAAACTTATAGATTTTTCTTCTGAATTCAGATGCGAAATTTTCTTGCTTATTTGATACAATTTCAACTGGTATGCAAACATCAGATTCAACTTCAAGAACAGCTATATCTGAAAATATCTATTATTTTTGAAGATTTCTTTGGTATTTTAGGTAGTCCTTGTAAATGTATTTACCATTTTTGTTGGACTATCTTTTGTTGTTGAACTATCTTTTGTTTAGGGGTTTAATTCCTCCTTCAAATTCTGGAGCAGGTTCCATTTTTGCTTATCCAAGTCCCATTTCTACTTTTCGATATAATCATAAATTGCTTTATTTGACCTTATCTTAATCTTCCTGTTTCCCTTGTTTTATATTTTTATTTTAAATTTGCAATCACCGTCTTATCTTCTTCTTTTACTTCTTCTTTCAATCCTTCTTTCTTTTAATCATTCTTTCTTTTCCCAATTATAAAGGAAGGTTTCTTATATCAAGTTGCATTAGTGTAGTTTTTAGCTTTATTTGAGGATAAATAGAGGTGAAAGATTTTGTTTTTTTAATTTGAGTTTTTGATAGATCTGAAAAAATCATTCCAGTTTTTGGCTTTAATTGCTTCTGTTTCTATTTTTTTGAGATATCTTATATTA
>AWOA01000115.1 GCA_000494225.1 Candidatus Calescibacterium nevadense OTU 1 | reverse complement strand
TTTTATGTATAATTGGAAGTTATGGCATAGTAAAATTTTTTGAAAATGCGACATCTACAGATAAGTTGATCAGAAAAATACTAGTTTTTATACTTCTAATTTCTGTTAATGTTTTGCTACATTTTATTTATGTAGGAAGGGTACGAGAATATGTGGCTACCGCTATAATAGCAAAAGTTTTAGGATTAAAAATATAATATTATGTGTGGAATAGTTGGGATTTATAATTTTGGTAAGAAAGAAAAAGTTGCTAAAGACATACTTAAAAAAATGTGTAATGTTATTATTCATCGTGGTCCTGATGAAGAAGGATATTATGTTGCTTCAAAGTTTAAAGTTCAAAGTTTAAAGTTAGAAAATGAAACTGTTGGTGATATTGGGTTAGGTATAAGAAGATTAGCAATTATTGATTTACAGACAGGTAGCCAGCCTATACATAATGAAGATAATACATTATGGATAGTTTGCAACGGTGAGATTTATAATTTTTTAGATTTAAAAGAAGACTTACTTAAAAAAGGACATAAATTTTACACAAAAACAGATGTTGAAACAGTTGTTCATCTTTATGAAGATTTTGATATTGATTGTTTGAAACATCTTCGTGGAATGTATGCTTTTGCTTTATGGGATCAGAAAAAACAAAGATTATTTTTAACAAGAGACAGAGTTGGTAAAAAACCACTTTATTATACAATACATAACGGAAGTTTAATTTTTGCATCAGAAATAAAAGCCATCCTTCAATATCTAAATTTTACGCCTGAGATAAATTTTGAAGCAATAAATTATTTTTTAACTTATCAGTATATTCCTCAGCCAATAACAATATTTAAAGGTATTTTTAAATTGCCACCCGCATCGTATATGCTATGTGATAAAAATGGTAATATAAAAATAGAAAGATATTGGGAGTTAGATTTTAGAAAAAAACAAAATATCACTTTTAATGAAGCAAAACAAAAAATAAAAGAAATTTTAACTGAAGCAACAAAGTTGCGTCTTATAAGCGATGTTCCGATAGGTGCGTTTTTGTCAGGCGGGCATGATTCAAGTATTATTGTTGGACTTATGAGCCAAAATTCTGCACAAAAAGTAAAAACTTTTTCTGTTGGATTTAAAGAACAAGATTTTTCAGAATTAAAATATGCAAAAATTGTCGCTAAACATTTTGATACAGAACATACTGAAATTATAGTTGAGCCAAAAATGGCCGAAGTTTTACCAAAACTTGTTTGGTTTTATGACCAACCTTTTGCTGATACATCTATGGTACCATCATACTATGTGGCTAATGTTACAAGAAATTATGTTAAAGTAGCTTTAAATGGTGATGGTGGAGACGAAAATTTTTGTGGATATTTAAGATATCCTGCAATAAAACTTGCTTCGTTGTTTCCGTTTGAACTTTTAGGGAACAATTTTTATACTGAAGTTGGTAAAGTTATACCTTTAATTGAAACAACATCTGCGAAAAATAAACTTAGATATTTTAGACGATTTTTCACTGCTTTAGGTAATCCAACACCGGTAAGACAAGTTCTTTGGCATTGTTTTTTTACTAATGAACAAAAAGATTTTATTTATTCTGATTTTATGAAGTCAGTTGTAAATCAAAATGTATACCATTATTTGATAGATACTTATCATACAGCAAAAGCTTATGATATAATTGATAAAATATCTTACACAGATATAAATACTTACTTGCCAGAATGTTTGCTTGTCAAGATGGATATTGCATCAATGGCAAACTCGCTTGAAGCACGTTCCCCGTTTTTAGATCACAAACTTTTAGAATTTACAGCAACAATTCCTTCAAGTTGGAAGTTAGGATATGGATTTATAACAAAGTATATTTTGAAAGAAACTTTTAAAGATTTTTTACCCAAAGATATAATAAAAAGACATAAACAAGGTTTCGGTTTACCAATCGGGAAATGGTTGAGATATGAACTTAAAGATTTTGTTAAAGAAATACTTTGTTCTGAAAAGTTTATCTTTCGTGGCTTGTTTAATTATAAAAACATAAAAGTTTTGCTTGAAAAACATTTTTCTGGTAAAGAAGATCATGGATACAGAATTTTTGCTTTGATAAATTTAGAATTGTGGTTTAGGATTTTTGTAGATAAAGAAAATGTTTTATGATGAAAGGAATACTAATAGATAGATTTGGCCGCAACATAAATTATTTACGTGTATCAATTACTGATAGATGCAACCTAAGATGTATTTATTGTAATCCTGAAGCAAATATTATATATAAAAATCAACAGCAGATACTTACATATGAAGAAATTTTAAAAATTGTTAAAGTATGTGTTGATTTAGGTATAACCAAAATACGACTTACCGGCGGCGAACCTTTGGTAAGAAAAGATGTAGTTTGTCTTGTTAGTTTATTATCGAAAATAAAAGGTATTGAAGATCTTTCTTTGACCACGAACGGAGTTTTTTTGGAAGCATATGCTAAAGACTTAAAAAAAGCAGGGTTGAAAAGAATAAATATTAGTCTGGATACACTTGATAGAGAAAAATACAAATTTATAACAAAATTTGACGGATTACACAAAGTTTTAAATGGTATAAATAAATCTTTAGAAATTGGTTTTTATCCTATAAAAATTAATGTNGTTGTGATGAANAATATAAACGAAGATGAAATTATAGAGTTTGCAAAATTGACATTAAAAGAACCACTACATATAAGATTTATAGAATATATGCCAATAGGATGTACTAAAGATGAATGGGAAGAAAAGTTTGTTCCGTATAACAAAATAAAAAATTACTGCCAAAGTTTAGGTGTCTTGAAAGAGATAAAAATTTTTGATAATAATACTGCTATACCAAGTTACCAATTTGAAAATGCTAAAGGGATGATATCTTTTATTAGTCCTGTAAGTAAACCTTTTTGTGATAGATGTAGTAGACTACGACTAACTTCTGACGGTAATTTAAGATCGTGTTTGTTTTCTTCACAAATGGTTGATCTTAAAAAAATTCTTCGGAATAATAATGTAAACAATCAAGTTGTTTATAATGCATTAAAACAGAGTATAATCCATGCTGTAAAAATTAAACCTAAAGAATCTCAGATTCTTTGTAACAATTATATTTATAAAGAATTAACAATGTGTCAAATTGGTGGTTAAAGCGTGTAAAGATAACAAGATTGCTTAAAAATGGAGACAAAAAATGAACTTTTTGTTAAATTTTGTTCATCATTTGAAACATTATGTATTAGATATTAGTGTTGTTTTACTTATAGGATTTTTATTAAGTGGTATATTTTATGAATTTGTACCACAAAGTATAGTTAAAAAATATCTTGTTAAAAAAAATTTTTTTACATTGTTAACTATAATTCTTATAGGTATGATTTTGCCGATATGTTGTATAGGTAGTTTACCAATGGCGATNGGGTTCAGACAAAAAGGTGTAAAACTTGGNAANGTCTTAGCATTTTTAGTTGCAACACCTGCTACTTCTGTAACATCGGTTTTGTTAACATTAAAATTTTTTGGACCATCGTTTACAATATATCTTTGTATAAGTGTTTTAATTTTAGGGTTTGTTATAGGTATTTTAGGTAATATTCTTGATAAAAAATTATCTTTTGATAANACAGAAAATGTTTTTCATGCAATAGATTTTTTTTCACAGTTTTTACCTAAAAAAACTTTTTTAGAAAAAATAAAATCAGCATTAAATTATGCGTTTGTTTATTTACCAAAAGAAATTGGTTTAGAAATTTTAATCGGGTTGCTACTTGCAAGTTTTATTAGTAGTTTAAACATAGTAAAAATTTTTGTTGAGAATTTTTTAGTTGGTATCTATGGATATTTATTTTCAGTAATTTTTGGTGTTTTAATGTATATATGTTCAACAGCATCAGTGCCATTGGTTTACGCATTGCATCACCAAGGATTATCAATAGGGCCATCTTTAGTTTTGTTAATTTTAGGACCGCTTACAAGTTATGCAACATTACTTGTTGTAAGAAAAGAGTTTGGAAATAAAATTTTAATTTTTTATTTGACAACAATTATCATTTTTTCTTTAATAAGCGGGTATGTGTTTGATATGTTAAAAAATTTATAAATATGCAAACCTGAAGGTTTGCCCTACATTTTTTGTTGTTATATAAGGGTTATACATTGATTTGTTTTTATATGTAGGGTTATATTATTTTGTTATTATATATGTAGGGCAAGGCTTTAGCCTTGCGATAAAAAACACATTAATACTATGAACGAAACGGTAGAAAAAATAAATCAACTTAAGAAACAAAAGAACGCTGTTATTCTTGCACATAACTACCAACTTCCAGAAGTACAGGATATTGCTGACTATTTAGGCGATTCCTTAGATTTGTCAATGAGGGCAAAAAATACTGATGCTGATATAATAGTTTTTTGTGGTGTACATTTTATGGCTGAAACTGCATATATATTATCAAAGAAACTTGTACTTTTACCTGATATAACTTCAGGATGTCCCTTAGCTGATATGATAACAAAAAATGATGTTTTAGAACTTAAAAAAAAATATCCAGGTGTCCCTATTGTTGGATATATTAATACATCAGCAGAAGTTAAGTCAGAGATAGATTATTGTTGTACATCAGCAAACGCAGTTGAGATTGTATCAAAAATACCTTCAGATAAAGTTATATTTGTTCCTGACAAATACTTAGGAAGTTTTGTGAAAAGGAAAGTTAAAGATAAAGAAATAATTTTGTGGGATGGATATTGCCCTACACATTTAAAAATTTTAGATGAGGATATAAAAAAATTAAAGAAAAAATATCCTTTAGCAAAAGTCGTTGTTCATCCAGAATGTAATTTAGCAGTACAAGAACTTGCTGATGAAGTTTGTGGTACTTCTGGGATGATAAAGTATGTTAAAAATAACCCACAAGTTAAAACATTTATAATTGGTACAGAAGTTGGTATGTGTTATAGGTTAAAAAAATTGTTTCCAGAACAAGAATTTATCCCAGCGTCAGAACTCGCAGTGTGTCCTAATATGAAAAAAAATACTTTGGGAAAAATTTTGTTTAGTTTAGAAGAAGAACAACCACAAGTTGTTGTAGATGAAGAAATATTAAAAAAAGCGTATAAATGTATAGAAAGAATGTATACTTTGATGGGAATTCAGTAAAAATAAAATGAAAGTATACTTAGATAACCATTCAGCAACAAAACTTGATGAACGTGTGTTTGAAGCAATGTTACCATACTTAAAAGACTATTATGGTAATCCACAAAGTATGCATGATTTGGGTTCACAGACAAAACAAGCAATCGATCTTGCAAGAAAACAAGTTGCAAGTTTAATAAATGCAAATGCAAACGAGATTTATTTTACTTCTTGTGGTTCTGAATCAAATAATCTTGCGATAAAGGGAGTAGCTTTAGCATACAAGGATAAAAAAAAGCATATAATAGTGACACAAATTGAACATTTTTCTGTTTTAAATTCAGCGAGACGGTTGCAAAATTTAGGTTTTGAAGTTTCATATCTTCCTGTTGACAAAGAGGGCTTTATTTTATTAGACGAACTTGAGAAATCAATTAAAGAG
>AWOA01000114.1 GCA_000494225.1 Candidatus Calescibacterium nevadense OTU 1 | reverse complement strand
TTTTTTGCTTTTATTTGAGGAGCGTAATTTACCATGCTAAATATAAATTATCTTCTGCTAATTTTTGTAAATCTTTCTTGATGACAAAATAGTATAGTAATGAATGTTTAGCTTCCTAATGCGGTATATCTTTCAAAGTTCCCTTGATTTTCTTTTTGATGGCATTTGTGATCATTTGAGCGATGTTAAGAATCTCAATTCCTACTGCTTCCTCTTGTTTATTTATCGTATTCAAGTTTGACGTTCTCTGCTACCTCTTATAAGGAGAAAACGACACCATCTTTTATTTACACATAAACTATATCATTTTCATCTTTATTTTTACATTATTTTTACATTCTTATTTGTCATTTACTTATTTATCCATTGCTATTGATCTTTTTTTAATTTTTGTGTTAGTTTTTCTTTTGTTTGCTTATGAATTCGTCATATACGTATTTGAGAACATTTCCGACATAAATCATATCTCCTTCTGTGTAGTATCCCATGTGAGCTATTCTTATTATTTTGCCTTTGAGTTTCCCTTGTCCACCTGCGACCCAAGCTCCAAGCTCTCTCATTCTTTTTCTTAAATTTTCGGCATCTTCAATTTCTATTGTTGTAAGCCCCGGAGCAGGTCTTTTGGCATAAATTTTAAGCCCCATNCCTTCTACCATGCTTCTCAAAATTCCAGCTAATCTTTTGTGTCTTTCAAAAACATTTTCAAGCCCTTCTTCATCTAAAATCATAGTCAAAGATTCTCTCAAACCTTTTATTAAAGATATAGCAGGTGTGAAAGCAGTCTCACCTTCTTTTTGAGCTTTCATTTCTCTCTTCAAATCAAAGTAGTATTTTGGCAGATCGGACTTTTCCATAAACCTCAAGGCTCTCTCCGATGCAGAAATCATAGAAAGTCCCGGAGGCAACATAAGAGCTTTTTGAGAACCCGTAAGAAGAATATCCACTCCCCAACCATCCATATCTATATCAAAAACACCGACAGCGGTTATTCCATCAACTACAAAGAGAGTATCATCTCCCCTTTCCTCTCTCACAACTTTTGCAACCTCTTTTACCGGATGTTCTACCCCTGTTGAAGTTTCACAACCTTGAATAAAAACTCCTTTTACTTTTCCATTTCTTTTCAGAGCTTTTCTGACATCTTCTGGATCCACCCCATATCCCCACTCAACTTTTATTTCCTCAACTTCAAGACCATATGTAGTGCATATTTCCGTCCACCTTTCACCAAATTTACCTCCGTTTACAACGATAACTTTATCTCCTTTTGAAAAAAAGTTCACCACCGCTGCTTCCATAGAACCGGTCCCAGATGAAGCAAAAACAATAACATCTTGTTTTGTTTTAAACAACCTTTTGAGTTTTTCTCTTACATCGAAAAATATACTTCTGAAATCCTGACTTCTATGATGTATTATAGGCTCAGATAGAGCTTTAAGAACCCTTGGAGGAACCTCTGCCGGTCCGGGAGTAAACAATGTGAATTTTTTCATAGCAAGATTTTATCAACCCCAAAATAAAGTTTTTATTTTTTTGAATTTTTTACATGTCAAATGAAAAATCTTCATTTTCAGATGTAGGCTGAAATTTGATTTAAAAAAATGAGGGAGACATGGATTTATGATGGGAAAAAATGTAGCAAACAGGAAAAAGAAAATCAATATAAACCAAAAACTTTTACGGCTTCTTGAAAGAAAAAATTAAATCAAAAGTAAGAAAAGATGTAGAAAGGTTCATAGAAGATAAGAACGACCTTAAAGTTTTAGACAAAATAAGATTACTTAAATTTTTAGATAAAAATTTAATGCTGAAAATTATAAAAATTATAAAAATAAAGAATTAATAAACTATTAAGTTATTAAGACCAAAAATTTATAAAGGAACTTTAAAGTTATTTCTTAAAGCCATGATAAACCCAGATATAATAAGGAAAAATCCAGAAATACTTAAAGAAAACATAAGGAGAAGGGAAATAAATTTTGATGTTGAAAAACTCATAGAGTTAGACAACAAAAGGAGAGAATTCCAGATAAAAATAGATAATCTCAGAGCAGAACTCAACAAAATCACAGATAAAATCGCAGAAATTGTAAGAAGTGGAGAAAGCGCCGAAGATTTGAAACAACAAGCCAAACAAATAAGAGAAGAAATAAAATATCTTGAAGAACAAAGAGAAAAATTAGAGAAAGAGTGGAAAAAAAACAATCCTTCTCTACCCGAACATAGCACATCACAGCATTCCAGATAAAGAACCAAAGGTGATAAAAGTAAAAGGAGAACCTTACTCCGAAAAATATCATAAACCTCACTGGGAAATAGGAGAAAAACTCGGAATACTCAACTTTGAAAGAGGGTCAAAACTTTCAGGCTCTGGATTTACAGTTATGGAAGGAGATGGAGCTTTACTTGAACGCGCACTAATAAATTTCATGATAGATATCCACACAAAGAGAGGATACAAAGAATACTTTGCACCATATATAGTAAAGGAAGAAATCATGGAAGGAACAGGACAACTACCAAAATTCGCTTATGATATGTATCACCTCGAAGAAGATAATCTGTGGCTTATTCCGACAGCAGAGGTCACTCTGGTAAACCTTTTCAGAGATGAGATAATCCCAGAAGAAAAACTCACATTAAATTGTGTAGCTTATTCAGCATGTTTCAGAAGGGAAGCTGGTTCATGGGGAAGAGAAACAAGAGGTCTCATAAGACAACATCAATTCAATAAAGTAGAACTTGTGAAGATCTCAAAACCTGAGGATTCATACGATGAACTCGAAAGGCTACTTGAAGATGCGTGCCATATTCTTGATCTACTTGAACTTCCTTATAGAGTTGTCCTCTTACCAGCAAACGATATCGGTTTTTCAGCGGCAAAAACTTATGATATAGAAGTCTGGATGCCCGGATATGGTCATTACCTTGAAATATCATCCTGCTCAAATTGTGAAGATTTCCAAGCAAGAAGAGCTATGATAAGGCTGAGGAGGAAAAATGGGAAAACAGAATATACTCATACTCTAAATGGTTCAGGAGTTGCTATCGGTAGGTGTATTGCTGCAATCATAGAAAATTATTTTGTTGAATCTGGAAGAATAAAAGTTCCCGAAGTCCTGCTTGATTATGTGAAAAAAGATTTTATAGGAGAATAAAGATATGGCTGTCAAAAAGATNGCCGAGAAGCTTTTTATTAACACATACACAAGATATCCAATTTTAGTNCAAAGAGCAAAAGGAGTTTTCATTTATTCAGAAGGCAAAAAATATCTTGACCTTATAGGTGGTATAGGTGTAATCGCTCTTGGACACTCAAACCGAGAAGTTCTGAAGGAGATAAAAAGGCAACTTAATCTTTTTATGCATGTATCAAACTTGTTTTGGCAAGAACCACAAATCAAATTCGCTGATGAATTCTTAAAGACTTTGAATGGTAATTACAGAATTTTTCTTTCTAATTCAGGAGCAGAATCAGTTGAAGCTGCTTTGAAATTTGCAAAACTTCCTTTCAGTGAGAGTAAAAGAGGTTTTCTTGCCTTCTACGGGAGCTTTCATGGAAGAACTCACGGAGCTTTATCTGCAACATGGAAAGAAGATTTCAGAAAACCATTCTACCCTCTACTCCCAAACTTTAACTTCGTTGAATACGGAAATTTAGAGCAGGTTGAAAATGAACTGAAGAAAAAATCATACTGCGCTGTTATAGTAGAACCAATTCAGGGAGAAGCAGGAGTCATAGTTCCNNCNCCNGGATTTTTGTATGAGCTGAAAAAATTATGTGAAAGATATGAAACGCTCCTTATAGTAGATGAGATACAAACAGGAGTAGGAAAAACAGGGAAATTCTGGGCTTACGAATGGGAAAATATAAAGCCAGACATTTTAGTTTCATCAAAGGCAATAGGAGGGGGCTTGCCATTGGGTGTCACAGCGGTATCGGAGGAAATATCAAAGCTTGTAAAACCCGGTATGCACGCTTCAACTTTCGGAGGAAATCCCGTAGCTTGCTCAGCAGGTAAAATCGTAATAAAAAAAGTAAATTCTAAAAAATTCCTAAAAGATGTTCTATCAAAAGGGGAATATCTGAAAAAGGAGTTGAAAAAAATTGGGTTTGAAGTGGAGGGAAAAGGGTTAATGATTGGTGTNAAGCTCGGAGAAATAAAAAAAGAACCACAAGACATAAGGGATTTCTTTCTTGAAAGAAGAATAATAGTAAATGTTATAAAGATTCATCTTGGTGAAACAANGATAAGAATATTGCCTCCACTTGTNATCTCAAAAAAAGAATTAGATTTATTTTTGGAAGCCGTGGAAGAACTCAAAAATACTTTGTGAGCAACATCCAATAATCAATATCANCATGGCTTGCATACGAAAACAAAATTGAAATATTTNCTTAGTTTTTCNGCCGTATCTATGGCTGATTTTTCATCAAAAAAAATAGAGAAAAAAGCCGAACCAGAACCCGTAAGATAAAAATTTCCAAATTGAGAGAGGAACTTTTTGATTTTCTCTCCATCTTTATACAAACTCAAAAAAGCTTGTTCAAGATCGTTTTTACCCAAAACCTCAGAAAAAAAATCAAATGAAATTTCCTCTAAATTGAGTATATAATTGACCAAATCTCTCTTTTTTGAGTTTAATGAGCTTTCGGAATGAATTTTATCAAACTGGGCATAAACTTTTTTTGTTTCAGATATTATTTCTGGCCAAACCACTACATAGAAGAATTCATTTCTTCTTTCTATCCTTATTTGTTTCACCTTCTCTCCTCTTCCGTAAATCAGAACAGGTCTTTCAAACAAAAACAAGGGNACATCAGAGCCGATGTTTTCGGCAATTTCTCTGCTCTTGTGGTCATCTATTGCATATCTTTTTGAAAGTTCTTTTATAAGGACTCCGCTATCAGAAGAAGCACCCCCAAGTCCAGACCCCGGCGGTATCATCTTCTTTACGACCACCCTGAATATCTTCCCAGTTATATGAGAGATAAGATTCAAGGTTTTAGAGACAGAATTGTTCTCTGGTATATCCCACAAAGATTCAAAGATGACAAGATTTTCTTTTTTGTTTATTTCTTCAACTTCGGTTTCATCAAACAAAGATACAGTATCAACACAAGATACAATTTCATGGTACCCTGATTCCATCTTTCCAAGAACAAAGAGAAAAAAATTTATTTTAGCTGGACACAAAAAACGCATCCTATACTTACCGCTTATCTTCTCCTATCTTGTATTATATCTTCAACGCTATTTTGGAATTTCCTGAAGAGCATTTTCTCCTTCTTTCATTCAAAACTTTATAAAAAATCAATTTTATTGAAATTTATCTGAACTCAATAGTTTAACAAAAATATTCTTTAAAACTTTATAGAAAACAAGAAAGGAGGTAAAAAAATGTTTGATGGAAAAGCAGTAATGATCACAGCAGCTTCCCGGGGGATAGGTTTAGCAGCCGCGAAAAAGTTTTGTGAAAACGGAGCCAAAGTTTTTTTGACATCACGAAAAGAAGAAAACCTGAAAGCAGCCATTGAAGAAATAAAAAACGAACTGGGGAAAAAAGGTTTAAAAATTGGAGAAAATTATGAGGTTGATTTCTGTCCAGCTCACAGTGGGAATCCGCAAGATGTGAAGAATGCGGTTGAGACCTGCTGGAAAAGGTTCGGCAAAATAGATATTCTTGTAAATAACTCCGCAACAAATCCCACTATACTACCTATTCACGAAACACAAGATGACCTTTGGGAGAAAATAATAAGTGTGAGCTTAACAGGAAACTTTGTAGCATCAAGAGAGGTAGCAAAAAGAATGATAGAAAATAA
>AWOA01000113.1 GCA_000494225.1 Candidatus Calescibacterium nevadense OTU 1 | reverse complement strand
GACAAAAATTTTTCTCTTTGGTGGAAATTTTTCTTATTCTGGTAAATCGGTTTTTTTTGAAGGGGAAAACAATTTCGCAGGCAAAGATATTTTCTCTTCAAGGTTGAACTTTTTTGTTCCGGGAATTTTTGGATTAAATTACAAAATTTTTACTTTGAAATTTTTATCTACTATTCCAGCAAGCGTTGAGACTGCATCCTTACCGTTTTCATCTATATACCAGAATTTTTCAGATAATTTGAAAATATCTAATTCTTCCTCTTTATCTTTTCACAATCAAATTTTTTTCTATTCAAGTCATATTTCTGATTCGGTTTCTTCTTTTGGCTTTGGATTTTTTGATGGAGAATTAAATTTCAACAATTTCATTTTCGGTGTAGGGGGAGTTTTTGGAAATTCTGATGTTTTCGGATCGGACATTTTCGGGTTTTCTCCTTTTTTGAGAGGCTCTATTTATTTTTCTAATTTTTCTTTATCTGGCAGGTTTTTATTTCCTTACTTTGAGAAAGAATTTTTCAAAGATTTTTTTGTATTACCTTTTGTTCCCTTTTCCACTTTCAAGTTATCTGATTTCCTTTATCAGAACCCATTTTTATCTCCNGGTTTTCTTTCTCTTTCCTTTTCNTATGATTTTATGTATGATTTCGTTTTCTTTCATCCGTTTCTTTCTTTGAATTCACTTTTTTATTATCCTGGTCTTGATATTGTTCCTGAGNTTGGAGNAGAATTTATATTTTATCCTTTNTCTTTATTTTCTTCCTTTTCATTTCTGGGTGNGGATTTTGCNTCAGATGTGGGGGTGAGTTTAGATTTTGATTTTTTCTCTCCATCTTTTCGGCTTTTTTCTTTTGGTAAGAAAATTATGATTGAGAACGCATTGAATTTTCCTTTGAATTTTGGTAATATTGAATTGGATTTCAGCGGGGCTTTTATACTTACGAATTCAGCTTATAAATTTGCCTTTTCTTCTTTTCTACNTGATCNGNACAATTTTGAGGGATTTTCTTATATTTCTTTTCTCGGGAGCTTTTCGNATTTTTCTTTCAACTCATCGTTTTTGTTTTATTTGTCTGAATTTAAAACTTTGAGATTTGTTCAGTTCTCTTCATTTTTGAGCTATTACCTAAAAAAACTGTGTGGGGATTTTTATTCCGGGATAATTTACAATTTTACATCTTGGGGTGAGCCAAGAATAAGTTTTGGAATGAGGTTGAGGTTGTGAATTTTAGAGGATATTTAAATTTTAGAGCATGTTAAATGAGTAGTTTAATTGAAGGGATAATTTAATTGAAAGCAAAATATTTCAAAATTTAATTGAAAGCAAAATATTTCAAAAGCAAAGTTGGTATTTTAATTGAACGGAGAACAGCAAATTTGTGATTTGCAGTTTGAGCTTTGGCATTCCTCATCTTCTCTGCAGCTTTCTCCTTTTGGTTTTCTATTTTTTGCACTCAAGGGTTTTTTGCATATTTTTTCTTCTTTGTCGCATATAAGTTCAAGATCGCATACATAATCAGTTCCGCATTTTTCTCCTTCTTTTTTTAGTCTTTTGCATACTCCTTCGTCTGGTGAGCAATACAAACCTATATCGCATGCTTCACCTTCTTTGCATTTTTGACCTTCTTTTATTCTTGATGCACAAATAAATTTCTGATTTATTTGATCTTGTGGTGTGTTTTGATGACTTTCATTTATGTTTTCTTTTTCAGCCTTACAATAAAGTCCTAAATCGCAGATTTTGTTTCCCGAAAGTATTCCACATTCTCCTCCTTCTTCTGATATTTGCATCCCGGAGCATAATTTATTATCATCGCAGAAGATTTCACATTCTGATGATGTCGAACAGGTTTCACCTTCTTGCTTGATTTTTGAGCATTTGTAATTTATACATGCAAGTTCTCCTTTACACTGAAAATCACCTCTGCAAGGCTTGTCCTCTTCTCCTGATTTAGTGCAAATTCCGTTCAAGCATACAAGGTAATAATCACAATCTTTATCTTCTTGGCAGTTTTCTCCTTCTTGTTTGAGTTTTTTACATTTCCCCGGACATCCCCCATCGCATATAAGCCCTGATGAACATTCTAAATCGTGGTAGCAAGTTTCTCCTTCTTTAAGTTTTCCGTAAAATGAAGTTTGTATTTCCATCAGATTTTTCTGAATTAATAAGGAAATTGATTTTGGCTTTTTTCTTATCTCTTCGCAGTTTTGATTGAGAAGCTCTTCGGTCTTTTTAATTATTTCATAGGCTTTTTTACCGTCATACTCTATTGTTTTTCTTTCGTTGATATACCTTGAAATCTCATAAATACTAGTCAGACAATTTTGGTAAATTGTTGTAATTTCATCTCTTTCTGAGTTATATACTTTTTCATTATCTGTTCCAAAACATAAGGAGAATTTGTTTATTATACTTTTGTATATGTTTATTTCCTTGGTGCAGAGTTCCTCTAATTTTATTTCATCATCTTTGATTTTCCCACTATCTTTACATGCAACAAAAAATAAGATTATAAAGGGATACAAAACAAATCTTATAGCTGAACAATATTTTTTATTTCTTGAAAACTTTTTCATCTTTAAAAATTTCCTAAAATTACTCAATTTTTATTTTTTTTCTTCTTTTTTTATTTTCTTTTATTTTTCTTTTTTTATTTTTCTTTTTTTTTTCTTTTTGCATTATTTTTTTTCTCTGTTTTCGGTGGGGAGGTAAATTAGATGAATGAATTTTTAACGAAGTTAGAAGCTGTTTTGAATGAAAGTGAATTCAGGAAAATCTTAAAGATAAAAAACAAAGAGGTTCATAAATTTATTCTTGACGCAATTGAGCTTTGTTCACCAAAAGATGTCTTTATATGCTCTGATACACCAGATGAAATAGCTTATATAAAGAATATGGCTGTTGTGTCAGGAGAGGAAAAAATGCTCCTTACTCCNGGACACACATACCACTTTGATGGAATTTACGATCAGGGTAGAGATAGGGCTGTGACAAAGTTTTTGGTTCCAAAAGGAGAAAAACTATCGCAAAAACTTAACCAAGTAGATAGAGATGAAGGTTTAAACGAGATATTAAATCTTCTCAGAGGATCTATGAAAGAAAAAACTATGATTGTTCTATTTGCATCTTTGGGACCTGTGAATTCTGTTTTTTCAATACCTTGCGTTGAGTGTACAGATAGCTGGTATGTTGCTCATTCAATAAATGTTCTGTATCGTAGCGGATATGAGATGTTTGTAAATTTGCCCGAAGATGGAGTTGATATTTTCAAGTTTCTTCATTCAGCAGGAGAACTTGATGAAAATCAAGTTTCAAAAAATTACGATAAAAAAAGAATATATATTGATTACATAACTAACACCGTTTATTCTGTGAATACACAGTATGCTGGGAATTCTGTTGGTTTCAAAAAACTTGCTTTAAGGCTTGCTATAAGAAAAGCTCACAGAGAAGGTTGGCTTGCAGAACATTTTATGCTAATAGGAGTTAACGGTCCTGATATTAGGAAAACATACTTTGCAGGTGCTTTCCCATCAGGATGTGGTAAAACCTCTACTGCTATGCTCCCAGGAGAGAATATATTATCTGATGATTTAGCTTTCGTAAGAAATATAGATGGTGTGGCAAGGGCTGTGAATGTTGAAAAAGGTATATTTGGTATAATACAAGATGTCAATCCGAAAGATGATCCTCTGATTTGGGAGGTTCTGAACTCCCCAGGTGAAGTTATATTCAGTAATGTTTTGATAAAAGATGGAAGAGCATGGTGGCTTGGTATGGGTTGTGAATTACCAAAGGAAGGAATAAACTTTTCAGGATATTGGTATGAAGGCAAAAAAGATGGGGACGGGAAAGAAATTCCTCCTGCTCACAAAAATGCAAGGTATGCTGTTTCTCTGAAAGCCCTGAAAAACTGCGATGAAAATCTTGAAAATCCAGACGGAGTTGAAATTAAAGGTATTATGTTTGGTGGAAGAGATTATAGGGCTTATGTTCCTGTTCAGCAGAGTTTTGATTGGACTCACGGTGTTGTAGCCTATGGAGCTTCTTTGGAAACAGAAACTACATTTGCTGTTGTAGGAGAAGAAGGAAAATATGAAATCAATATTATGAGCATACAGGATTTTGTTTCAATTCCTCTTGCAACTTATGTGAAAAATTATATTGAATTTGGTAAAAGGCTTAAAAAGCCTCCATTAATTTTCGGAGTTAATTACTTCCTTAAAGATTTAGAGAAAGGCCAATTTTTGAACTCAAAATTAGATAAACATATATGGTTAAAGTGGATGGAATTAAGAGTTCACGGTGAAGTTAAAGTAAGAAAAACTCCAACAGGGCTTATACCTCTCTATGAAGACTTGGTTCATATTTTCAGATCTGTTTTGAAAAAAGATTATTCAAAGCAAGATTATATCAAACAGTTCACGATAAGGGTTCCGGAAAATCTTGCAAAGATTGAAAGAGTGAAAAAGTTCTGGGAGAATGAGGAGGATGTACCTGATGAAATTTTTGATGTTTTAGAGGAGCAGAAGGAAAGGCTTCTTTCAGCTCAAAAGAGATTTGGAAACTATATTTCTCCTGAAAATTTTGAGATAGTAGAGTGAAAATGGTTCTTTTTGTTGTTGCAACTCCGATTGGAAACCTCAAAGATTTGAGCGAAAGAGCAAAGGAAGTAATAAAGGAGGCAGATTTAGTAATTTGTGAATCAAGAGAGAAGGGGTTGAAGATTTTGAACTTCTTGGGATTGAAAAAAAGAATGATTTACTTGCCAGCTCCTCGGGAGAAAGATTTAGCTCGTAAAATTGCTGAGGAAATAAAAAATCAAAATTTGAAAGCAGTTCTTTTAGTATCTGCCGGAACTCCTGGGGTATCTGATCCCGGTTCATTTCTCGTAAGGGAGTGTAGAGAAATAGGAGTACCTGTTATTCCGGTTCCAGGTCCTTCGGCTCTTTCATCAGCCGTTTCTGTTTCAGGAATTCCTATTCAGAGAGTTTTGTTTTTGGGTTTTTTGCCAAAAAAGGGAAGAAAAAATTTTCTTTTAAACGTAAAAGATGCATTGGACAAATTACCTTTCCCTTTATCTGTTGTTATTTTTGAATCCCCTCACAGGATTTCCAGAACCTTGAACGATATTCAAGATGTTTTTGGAGATATAAATTTGTTTTTAGCAAGAGAGATGACAAAAGCTCATGAAGAATACTTTTTCGGAAATGTTGATTCTGTCAAAAGAATAATTGAAAAAAGAGGAAGATTGAAGGGGGAGATAACACTGGTCTTGGAACTTACTAATCTAAAAGGTTTTTGAAAAGAAAAAAGTTTCCAACAAAAAAATAAAGATTTTCAGTCAATTTCTGAGAAAGCGTTCTTTAAAACCTCTTCTCCGTTTTGATTTATTGCAATTATATCAATTCTTCTTTTCCCTATTTCTGGTTTTTCTTTGCTTTCATAACCTATGAATGTAAGTTCATCTTCTGGTAGAACTATTTTTGCAAACCTACATCTTACTCTTTTTATTTTTGTTGGGTCCCCTTCACATACATTATCTATTACAGATTTTGTAGCAAATGCCATTGTACACATACCGTGTAGTATTATTGTTGGAAATCCCATAGCTTTTGCGAAGTTTTCGTCTGTATGGATTGGGAATCTATCCCCTGACCCTTCTGCATATTTTATAGGCTGATCTTTTGCTACTTTGATTTTCCATTCGTAAAGCTTTTGACCGAACTCTTTTTTTTCTTCTTCTTTCTTCTTTCCTCCTCCACCTTTTTTCTCTCCTCTTATGAAGTACAAATGATAACCCTCACCTATTTTTTCACCATTTGTTTTGTCGTACTGCTCTGCTTTTACAATGAAGAGAGTTCCTGTTTCCTTCTGTTCTATCCCCAAAAATTTTGTCTTTATACCTATTTTATCTCCAGCTTTTATCAATCTGAAAATCTTTGAATCCTGCTCACCGTGAACAACTCTCATAGGATTTACTCCTTGATTTACTTCATCATCAAATAGAACTTTTCCTGTGAAAGGTATTGAAAGAGCTGTTGCATAAAGTGGTGGAGCTTTTACTCCATCTTTTAAAAATGCAGGATTGTTTTCGCTTATACCCTCCATATATTTTTTTATGTTCTCCTCATTTATTTCCAAGATTTCTTCGGGATATTCTTTTATTACATTCTCCTCCATTATACTAACCTCCTTTTTTTATATTTTTTTATTTTTTTT
>AWOA01000112.1 GCA_000494225.1 Candidatus Calescibacterium nevadense OTU 1 | reverse complement strand
GGGAAAGATGAAATTTTCAAAAAAATTTTGCGTCAAACCGCCAGCTTTGCAAATACACACTAAATAATATTCTTAATAATTTTCAGCTATTCTATTATATTACTTGTGGGATCTTTAACATTTGTCAAAATCTTCCTCTGAAAATTCGTTGAATCAGGAAATGTGTAAATTATCACACTGTCTCTGTCTTTATCAACAACTTCTAATATCTCATGCTCAAGCTTTGCTAACTTCCCCTCGGTAATTTCTCCCTCAAAAACCGACTTCTGAACATGATGGAGGTACTTCCTCGCAACCTTCATAACATTTATAAGCCTCCTTTGATCCCTCCTTGAAAGCAACGAAATATCATATATCAATATAACCTTCATTTTACCACCAAATTTTCAAAGGGCTATAAACCTTCTCCCCCAAAAGATGTCTTATAAGCTTATATAGCTCCAATTTTATCAAGGTTTTATACCTTACATTTCTTTTCAACTTCCTATGAAAAACTGTCTGGTCTAAAAGATTATCAAAATGTTCTACAAAAATTTTTCTCCCCTCTTCTTTCAGATAAGAAAAATTCAGTGATTCTTCAAAATGTTCTTGCCTTATTATATTCAGATTTATGAGCTTGAATATTAATCGGTCAGATAGTATCGGTTTGAAGATTTCGGCTATATCAAGAGCAAGCGAATATCTTCTCTCAAAAGGTTCGTGCAGAAAACTAATAGCTGGATTTAAAGGTGTTTGATATATCTCTTTTAAAATCTGAGCATATACCAATGAGTTCCCAAAAGATATCATCGCATTGAGAGGATTTTGAGGGGGCCTTATACTTCTTTTGTTAAACTCCCAGCCTGTATGTTTCTCTATACAATCATAATACAACTTCCTAAAATGAGCTTCCAAACTCATTATTTCCTCTATCTTACTGCATTTTGGAATTCTTTCGATGAGTTCTTCCATTTTTTTGATTTCTTCCTCAAAACCTTCTCTTTTCTCAAAGTTCCTCTTCATGTTGTGGCAAGCCCCCTCTACAAATTTTTTTGCAAGCAAAACCCTTTTTTCTTTGTCTAAATAATGTTCTACTTGCTTCACAACAAGATCGCCTGAAATGCTAGTCTCTCTTGGGATAAAACTTCCAATATAAAAACCATAGAAATTGAAAAAGTGTATAACTATCTTGTTTTGAGATAGGAAATTGAGGAAGGAAGTGTTTAAACTTAATTCAGAAAAGACAAATATCTGGTCTATATCATTAACTGGGAGAGGTTTTTTGTCCTCTGAACTCTCAATGAAAACCGTATTTTGACTCCTTCTTATCTTACCTTCTTTAAAAATATAGTAGTTTCTTGGCATTATGAAAAACAAAATTCATAATAAGCACATCTTTTGCAGTATTCCTTTTTTATAACTTCTGGTAGAGATTTGGAAGATTTTATTCTGTTGATAGATAATATCGCGTCATCTATTTTTGCTTTATCATCTTCACCAAGTTCAACTTCAACTTTTTTAAGTAATTTAGGATAATGAATTACACCAAATCTGCAATTAATTCCCATCTTTTGAAGCTGATATATATAAAATTTTGTCTGCCAAATATGAGCTTCTTCAAGCTTCCTTGATTTCTTTACTTCATTTACTATAATTTCATCTTTAACTTTTATAAAATCAATTTTAAAACTTCCTAATTCCACTTCTTTTAACTTTTCTCTTTTAAAAAACGATTCACTTATAATCTTTCCAATTTCTACATCATCAGAAAACTCCTCAAAACTAATTCCCCGTGAAAAAAGCCATAATTTCCTTTTGCAAACTATATAATAGGCAACTTCAACTCCTTTTATTTTGAGTTCATCTATCTTTTTTACGCTCGTTTCCACCGATCATTCAATTATAGAACTTTTCATTGAAACTCCAGATTTAACTACATAAATTCCTGAACAATAATTTTTTAATTTTTTCTTTATATTGTCTTTTTTCTTTATATCATCATCCTTAATTTTATCTTTGATTTCATCCCACTTAATTTTATCTTTAATTTCATCCCATAAGCTATTAAGTTCGTATTCTTTATATCTCCACATATTTTCATTTATAACATATTCAGCAATTATTTCTTTTTTGAACCAAAGCCAGGTTATATTATTTGCTTTGTTTATTTTATCGCTTATTTTATTAACTATTTTAACTATTTTATCACCAACATCATCTTCAACTTTGGCTTTGTCTATTTTGGCTTTATCTATAATTTGAACTGTATAAATTTCTCTAAATATATTATGTGCTTCTTCTTTATTTTCAGAAACATACCCGGAGTCAAGTGCTTTCAAAGTTTCGTAAAAATTTTGAAGGTAAGAAGAAAATTTCTCATTCAATGATCCATAAACTTCCTCTACGTATCTGTTTTTCTTTGACTCATTTAATTCGATAATACCATTACTCTCTCTTCTAACTTTTTCTTTTGATCTATTCAAAATTTCTTCCAGTTTTTTCTTATATTTTTCTTTATCTTTATATTCTTCTTTTTCGTCTTTTTTCTTTTTAGTTTTAGTCTTGTTATCCGTTTCTTTACCGTCAAGATCACAAAGTTTTTCCAAAGTTAATACGAGAATATCCTTTTTATATACATGCCCCTTACCTGATTCAAGATATTCTTTTTCACCTTCTTTATGCTTAAAATAAACAATTATATTTGCCCCTCCTGAAGGGTAAAATTCCTCATCCTCATATTTAAATTCTTTTCCACTATTTTTTATTTTCCCGCTTAACGAATCAACCCTTCTCATTACCCTTCCCATTCTTTGAATTAATGAATCGATAGGAGCAATTTCTGTAAAAAGGTAGTCAGCGTCAATATCAAGTGATGCTTCAACAACCTGTGTGGCTACAAGAATTTTTGGAGAATTTTCATTTTCTGGCTTAGGATTTTTAAATTCTTCTTCTAACTTTTTTCCTTTTTTTTTCTTTCATTTAAAGTAAATCTTGAATGTAATAATTCTAAAAATCCTTTAAATTTTCCGCTGTCTTTAATTTTTTCATAAATACTCTCTGCCTTTTCAACTGTATTTAAAACAACAAGAATTCTTTTTCCAATGTTAGCCTTTTTTATGATTTCATCGACATCATCTTCAATATCCTTTTCCTTTAACTCAATTTTATGTCTTGCTATATCTTTTATCTTTATTATTGTATCTCTTTCTTCCTCTCCATTTTTTATTTTTCCTTCATATAAATCTATTTNAACATATTCTATTTTTTTGCTTTTTAATTNTTCTTTTATAAATCCTGGAAGCGTAGCGGTCATAAGTAAAAACTTTCCACCAAGAGAGACAATATCTTCTATCATTTTTACAATTATTGCACAAGCTCTCGGATCATACGCTTGAACTTCATCAATTATAAGTTTTGAATATCCTAAGGTTGCATAAATTCTCTCATAACCCGGATATTTTAAAGCGGAAGGAAAAATCTGATCTCCCGTTGATATAATAACAGGTAACGAAAGATGTCTTGAAATTTCTATTATCTTAGGTATTTCGCCATCCCAACTTGTATCTTTTGAGGTTTCCCACTTATCAATTATAAATAAATCTGCATCAGAGTGTAAAAGTCCTACGTTTCCATTTACAAATGGGTCATCATCACTCTTTTTATCTTCATCTCTTTTTCCATCGCTGTTGAAATACAAGCAAGCTCTATCAAATATCTGATTTGTTGCAACTCTTGAGGGTAAAGTATAAAAGAATTTTTCTCCTTCTGCCCATAAAAAAGCAAATTCTGTTTTCCCAATACCTGTTGGTGCAATTAGTATGATATTTTTATCTTTTAAATTTAAGTTTAAATTCAAGAATTCTTTTTGCCAAAAATTTTCACCAAATTTTTCTTTTAATTTTGTTTTCAAATCAGTTTTTGGAATTTCTTTTTCTACTTTTCCTTTAAAATTTGGATCTTCACATTCCCAGAATGAAACAAAATGGTCAAGTCGCATCAAAAATCCAGAAAGAAAAATCCATAAATTTGAATCAATTTTTTGTTCTGATTCTGCTCTTAATCTTTCGGGAAGGAAAGTTAAAGTATAGGGAGGAATTACTCCAACGCTCATTAGATTTCCTTCAGCTTTTATATGTTCTGCAAGTGGTTTATCAAAAGATATTAAATCTTCTGCTTCCTTGCCGTTTATTTTAAAACATTTAAAATTTTCTTTTAATATTTCCTCTAATTTTTTCCAATTTTCATCTTTTTTAAGTAAGATTTCACATGCTTTAATTAAATCATTATTTAGATGTAAAAGATATTCTTTTTCATGCTTCGTCCAGTGGTGAAATGCCACGGAAGAAATCAAAATTGAGTACAAAGATTCATCATTATCATCACATATTTCTCTTAATATTTCTCTTACTTTCTTCTTATTGATAAAAAATAATGAAAGAATGTTATGTCTTATATCTGGAAAATCCTCTATCAAATCAGGATAATTTGTATTTCCAATTCTTTTCTGAAATTTAGGGGAAACTTTCCCGAGATCATGGAAAAATATAGCATATTTAAGCAATTCAAGCGATTTGAATAATTTTTCTTTTTCATTTATTTTTTTATTATTAGAAATTTTTTCCCGAAACTCCTTTAATTCATTTAATAAATCTTTGGTATGACACCTCAATGTTATCTCTTTTGATTTTGCCCATATTTCAACCATTTTTATCCCCCGGATAAATCATTTTTGCAAAAAATAAAGGAATATCTTCTTCATCATCAAAAATAAATTCAAATGGTTCCCCAAAATCAAAAGGAAAAGAACCACCTTCAAAAAGCTTAACTGGAACATATTTAAAATTTCGTATATTCTCTTTAATTTCATAAAAAGAAGTTATTAAATGATAACTTCCTTGAATTTTTTTAAAAAATTTTTGATAATCATCATTTTTCAAACTATCATCTAAATGCTCTTCTCCTCTTTCTGGATCAACAAGCCAAGTAAAGTCATAATTTTTTAATTTTCCATAAAGTGGCTTTTTTTCTTCTTTAATATCAAGAATTTTCGGTATTTCTTCAAACACAACAAGATCTTCTGCTCTTCCAAGATGTATTGGGCAATTTCTTTCTTTTGGATTTTTAAAAGCATCTTCTATTTCTTTAAGGAATTTTTCATCTTCGTGTTTTATATAAATCAATAATCTCACATTTTCTAATACATCAATTCTTGTTGGAATTTGGCCACCTGGATGTTCGGGGATCTGGTCAATAACTCTATTTTCTGGAAAGCCGAATCTTTCATTATGTGCCTCTTTATTTAAACTTCTAAACCATACATATTCTCTTGTTAAAGATTCATATTTTCCATAAATTGCGAGTGATAAACCATTTTTAAGTTTTTCAAAACTTCCATCTTTTTGATTTTCTATTCCCAAAACATTACAAATTAATCCAATAACTGTTGAATAAGGTGGTATTGGATAGGTATGTCTTCTTGCAAAAGTAAATGGTATTCTATAATGAGCAGTTGGTTGGTAGATTTTTAATTTAAGAAGTTTCATTTTTAGCTCATATTTTAGCAAATTCTTTTATAAAAAAGTTTTTTATTGCATTCCATTTAACATTTTTAAAAATGGGAATTTCAGGTTCTCTCTCTGCATCTTCAAAGTAAGTTAATGCCTTCTTTATAACAAGTTCTTCATATTTCCCAAATTTTTTGACAAAAAGTTTTATAACTTCATCGCTTTTTATTTTTAAATTTTTCATAATAAAATACACATCTATAAAATCCTTTGTGCTCCCTCGCAGAATAATCGCATTTATTTTCATACAAAGTATGTCTTCTAAACTTGCCAATTTCAATGAATTAAGATGTAAAAATGGTTTTAACAGGGGATATAGATAAATAAAGCTGTACCACCAGCAAGATAAAAACCGCATTTTTCCAGTATGGGAAAAATGGTATCGATCACTTCCTAGTGTTCTTTTAGAAGTTTTTTTACTCTTAACTTCATAACATAATCTCCAAAAATTTAGTGACTGTTTTGATAAAAGATTTTCATAATTTTTAAGAAAATCTTTAATTTTTTTAATGCCAACTGCTTTTTCAAATTCTTTAACTTGTTTCTTATTTCCTATTTCAAGAACTCTTGCAATAACAAAAGGTGAATCAAGTTTTTTTAGCACTGAATTCCATTTATAATCCCAGAAAAGTTCTTTAAGAATTTTAAGATTTTTGCTCCTGTTTTTCATCAGATAATCCACAATCTTTTAAAAATTCATTCCAATCAAAGGTCACTTTTTGTTTCTCTTCATCTTTTAATTCACACTTTATTTTTNCGGTCTCCATAATGAAAACTTTTTTATTTTCACATAACCAGCTACTTTTTAAACAATCAGAAATCCCTTTTACTTTATAAGATTTTGTTTCTTTAATTTCTTCTATATCAATATGTGGATGAAATATAGGAGATGGGACTTTAACAGGAGCAGCAATTATAAA
>AWOA01000111.1 GCA_000494225.1 Candidatus Calescibacterium nevadense OTU 1 | reverse complement strand
CCTGCAATAAGAGAGGTAGCCGCAGTTGAGGCATCTGGAGAGCGGGGCTCTGACGCCGGGGTCTCTCTCCATGAGGACCATCTCGTGCATGCTGCTCAGCATCCTCCTCACGATGCCCTTGATCTCGTCGTCTATCAGCGTCTCAACGATTCGCTTGTCTTTCAAGTAGTACACGTATCCCCTTTTCACCGTCGANCCCAAGTTATCCTCAACCAGAAGTGCGTATGCTGCCAACTGGACCCTGTGGTCCCACTTGATCCTACCTCCAAGCGACTCGGACCATTTGACCTCGACCGGGACTAGCTCTCGGTCCCTCGTCACGAGAAGATAGTCCAATTTGCCCACAAGGCCCAGCCTCTCGCTTTCGAGTTCCAGTCCCCTCAAAACCCTGCTAACACGTAGCTTGGCGAGGAGAGGTGTTATGAAGCTCGTATCGTGCTCCTCCGCCCCCATCTCCATAGCCTCACTCACCCTCTCCTCGAGATGTAGCACATGGGTGATGAAAACAATCCTCGGACAATACGCGTATCGCTTTACGTCGACAACGGTGAAGAACCCTTGTTCAACTGAGCTCATAAAACATATCCCTCCTCGTCGTAATCGAATTCAACACCTATCACCGTCCGCATATTATAGCTCGCCGGCGTCAGAGGATAGATCTGCACGTTCGCCTTCGCGCCCTTTACTAAACGTCTCAGACCGGCCTCTATATCGGCTCTCTGAGAGCTGCTGAGATCCCCTATAAACGCGCTCTTTTGGATCCTCTTGAGTCCCTTACTCTTCAGGAACTCAGCAACTTTGTTCCTCACATCGTCCTCAGTAATATCATAAATGATAAGAGTCAGCAACTGTGGCTCACCACCTCGACTTATAGGGCGTATATCTCTGATGACCCTGNAAATGCATCACAAGCCTCCTGGCCTGCGTGACGATTAGCTCGTTCTTCGGCGGCTTCCCCTCTTTCATGTAATTGATTATGTGAGTCCAGATGGACCTTGCGGCCCCCTCCTTCTGCTGCTTCAGCGAAATAAAGACCTCCTTGTTGGATCTCGCTAATCCGATCAGAGGCCTATCGACTATGATAGGTCTGAACTCCTCCATCAGGTCTAGTACCAANGCTGGTCGCCCAGCCCTCGGNTTGTGAAGAAAACCTAGGTATGGATTTAGCCCAGCTAGGAATATTGAGCGCCATACCTCCTTCCTCAGCAGCGCATAACCGATGTTCAGAGCGACGTTAAATGCGTCCAGTTCCCCTGGAGGCGGATTGTTCCTAGTGTACCTGTGGGTGAATCCAATATCGGGGGGCAAAATGGATGCNACNGCAGCCCAGTAAGACCTCGCAGCATGTCCTTCGATAACCAGCAGGTCCTCAACACTCTTCGCCTTACCTAACTCGGATGCAGCCGCGTCTATCTCAGTCGCCTTCGCTAATAAGAGGCCAGCGTCCCTCCCTCCACCTTTCAATCTTCTGGCATTTTCTAAGAGAACCATCCTCTGGTTGTGGAGTTTGCCCTCTAAGAACGACCTAGCTAGGTATAGGGNCTCCCCGCTCTCATGACACTTCAGCTGGAGTTGCCAAATTCTCATGACTGTGCCATATTTGTAGGGGATNAGCCTTGCGACAGGTCGNTCTCCCCTCATGAAGACCAAGTCGATGCCGAAGGTCGTCGCTAGCGAGATGGCTGCCGATGAGATGGCTGCACCTTCCACCGTGATGACTATGCTCTCAAGTTCAACTGGTGAGGCTTCCCATTTCAGCTCCCCGGCCACCTTAAGGACGAATCTCCCATTCCTCACACCGAGGAAGGATCCGTGCAGATCCACTATTGCCGTCTTACCCATCTGGCCTGCACACCCGGAGATACGGGCATGAAGGGTCGCAATGGCTCGGTAGACCCGGGTCTGTTCCATCTTCGCCCCTCATGAAATAGAGATCCCTCTTCTCGATGAATTCCAACCTCAGGCTATCACCTACCTTCAGTATATTTTCATATACCTTAAACGATCTTTTGTCTTTACTGAATTCTATGTAGAGTATCACAACATGNTTCACTGGGACCATATACTGGCACTCAAAAGCTAGCGCGTAACCAGCCATTGCGACTTCGATATCTCTGCTCGGTCTTCGCGTCTTGAACTCTATCAAAAGTGATGGTGGGACGAGGGCGTCAATTCTGATGTTCCTATTTAAGCCAATTGGTCTACCGTCAACGGGAAACTCACAAATCCATGGAACAACCCTAGAAACAATACTGTCTGGAGCGAGATACCTGCTCTGTTCTATTACATAGTCTAGAGATGCTGAATATGTTAGAGCAGCCCTTTCCCAAATGTTACGTAATACCTGAACGTACTCTTCAGGCAGCCTGTTGGTCCTCATATGAGATAGCTCGCTCATCATCCTAGAGTAAAACTCGGCCCCCGACTTNGGAATGGATGTGTAAAGAATTGCCTTGGCCTTATAGGTTGCTGCGGAGATCACGTGATGCAAAAAGGAGCCGAATCTTAACGCCTCATTAGGTGATTCCCGCTGCTTAAGTCTGTACCGGAGGTATGCAATCCTCCCAGTGGGACATCCAAATCCTAAGTCTGACGCACTTATCTTCAAGCTGCTCGTAGGGAGAAGAGGAGGGGACTTCCAATTCCAGCCCCTCAGCTCTTCACTCACCTCACAAGGACTCTCTTGGATCGTCTTCATGAGTCGCAGAACGTCCTGATAGCTATAGAACGGCATGAGTATACACATCCGCCTTCTTTTATTTCTTTTAGCCATCAAATAGCTGGGTATTTTTCTATTCCTGTGAAAGTTCTGCAAAGAATTTCCTGAANAGTGGTGTTAGCACCGAATATCTCTCGTGAATGGTAAGAACTCTTAGTTTTTCGTCTATAAGTCCCATCCGCTTCAATCTCGAGACCGCTCTGCTCACGTTGCCCTCACTCATGCGTAGAATCCTGGCAATCTCCTTCCTCCTAATACCATCGCGACGAGTAGACGTGCAGGCCAGCACCTTCAGTATGCTGTTAGAGGACACGAGAAGCGGGGATATTACAGGGATAGTAACTCTCTGTCGAGTNGCCTCAACTATGAGGGAGAGCTCATCGACCAGTTTGGGAAACCACATAGAAGCCATCACCATCAAAACCGTTATTATTCTGACACCGCCGCTTAACTCTAATATGATACTGTATCCGTCTCTTTTAGCCGCATAAATTCTGTCAATCAGCTGCTCGAATGACGTTTCAAGCGACCTTAATTCAAGAGCGAGCTCGTCAAGCTTGATTCTCCTACCAGCAGCTCTTAATAGGGTAACTTGACTCTTTACANCGTTTCTGGCTTGCTCTGCCCTGATGCTCGATCCCTCTTCCGCACTAACTGGATAGACCAAGACTAGCTGTTCACCGCTAGTCAGCTGGAATGCCGAGACGACGTCCAATNCCGCTGTTGGATCGAAGCCAAGGTTGACGAAAACGGACCTCTTAGCCACTCCTATAAGCGGCTCTGCTCCCTAGTAATAAGGTTTGATCTTGATTTGACCGAAGCCGGCAGCCCGAGACCTACCGACACCGACATATTGTGCATAATCCAGCAGCGCAAGTATCTTTCTCAAGGAGTGAGTATTTCTAGAAGCCTTGAGATCGTATAGCACCCACCCCAAAAAGCCCCTTACCAGTCTAGTCTCGTCATAAATAACTGTTACAGGTCTGATCTCGAAGTCGGCCTCTCTCAAAACGTAGTTGGAGTACACCGTGAGATAATAAGTATTCTTAACGAGCATGTGAGATGGGCAGTGTCTGTTCCAATGCTCTATCAGGGAGCCTATCATGAGGGAGGGTATCGGGAAGAGAAAGTGACGGCCAGACATGTACCGATTCTTGCTTGGAAGCTGGAGCAGGACGGGAGTCTCGAACGAGATCTTAATGGCGCTCGGTTTGTTGAAACCGAATGACTCGAAGTCCCTTACCTCGATGTTGACACATTCGATGGAGATGGGAGTGCCGAAAACATCTTCAACAATTGGGCTACTGAGGGATATGAGCTCATTAACGGTCGTTGCTTCATCCGTGATGATTGATGCTGAGAACCTGTAGTAGACCCCCTCCTCTAGAAGCATCAGTTCATGGCTCTTCTTTGTTTTGAACAGCGCTCGTTCACCCCTGTACAACGGAGTTACCGCAATTGGTTTGAAAGTGTTTTCACNTTCGCTCATTTTTCTATACAGTTCAGAGAACATATAGAGTATTGTCTTGCTGACCTTTGCAGTAAAGGGCGGAATTACGACTCTTCGTAACGGCATGAAAGTTATAGTGATCCTAGTCACGAATCGTTTGCCGTATAGCAAACCCCCTGCTGCTAAGCACATTCTGCCTTGCTCACAATTAAACATTCTTAATAAGTAACACATTCACTTTTGCCGGAGGCCGCCGATTTCAACCATTGCATGTAAAACTCGTACACCGTCTTTTGAAATCGAGAGCATCCTCCTCTACTTTTTGACGCTGCGAGGTAATCACAGACTATGAGACTATCTAGAAGAAGGAATGCTAGCTTTTTGTAGCTCGGTATATTAGCATGGACAATCCTCTCATAGATTTTTGTATGATGGATAGCAGATTCTATAATCATGGTTTGTGACTTTCTAAGACTTTCGAGGACATTCTCGATAACATCTCTGTAGCCTGTTAAGAATCGATTTAGCAGATATCCGAGTTTGTCTAAACATTCTTGGTACTCAGATAAGGGCATCTTCTGTAGTCTCTTACGCAGCTTTTCGACAATCTTCTCTCTAGATCCCATTGCATGGTGGTGGTATAGGATGGAAAATGTTATGGTGTCGTAGTAAGGAGAATGACAACGTTCGCTGAGCCTAAAGATGAATTCGTTTGCGATCGTGGCGGAAATGTATTCGTGACCNGCGAAGCTAAGATACCGCTCCCCAGTTTCCTTGTTCTCTCTCATATTATGGTCCATGTTCTGGNAAAAGGCTTTACCCACGTCGTGAAAAACTATTGATAGTCTTAGAAGTTCTGCGAAGTTCACGTCNCGGGCATATAGCCTCGCTAGTNTACCTGCCCTTGAACTCTCGACCTCTTCTGCATATGATAGTGCTGAGTTTACGTGTTCGTGAAGATACTCCTTAATGAGTATTCCATCTCGTTTAGACTCCAAATAGAAGCTCAAGATGTCGTCATTACACATGTTCTCTCAACGCCTCCTCGATTTCTAACCCGTACTCCGAATTGTACGACCCCTCCACGATAAAGGCCTTGACTCCAGCGGTGTGGATATGTTTGATCACCTTTCTGGCGAGCGATCTCTGCTGTATTTTTGAGCCAATTGAAAGCCAGTCCGGAAGCTCACAGATCTCCTCCTCACCATTTCCAACTATATGCCCCTTCACAAGTCCCTCTTTGAGGAGTCTTTCGAAGACCCTCATCTCCACGGAAACCTCCTCCTTCATCTCGGGACACCTGACCGGGACCAACGCGGACTCCCTCACGAAGCTCCCCTCCATCTTGAAGAAGAGATCGACAGCCTTCGAAATGTCATCAAGGTTTGTGAAAACTGACAACATTTCCTCGATTTCTCGATAATTTATTCGCAGGTCGGCGTCTTGGTACACCTTGTCGAGTAGGCGCTTATAGCCTCTCTCCCCGCTGGGGACGTGGAGGCTGACGTTGCCGCGTTCTGCCTCTCTCAGGGCATCCAACGTGGCTGCGCTGAGGCCCCTGTCATAGACCTTGTATAGCTGCCGATCTCTCCCCAAATCGGACTCATACCACACGTAGGCGACTCCCTCCCGCTCGTCCTCGTATCTGAGTAACCTTCCGAATCGCTGTATAATCGAGCACATTGGGGCCAAATCCGTGATGAGCGCGTTGGAGGAGAGGTCTAGCCCGGCCTCGACCACTTGGGTCGCCACGACGATGTACTTACCTTCACTCTTAAGTCTTTGAAGTCTCTCGTGCTTCGCTAGCTTATCGCTCTCCGTAAAGCGCGAGTGGATAAGAAGCCTATTCTCGTAGCCATCCAGAGTCCTGTAGAAGGATACAGCCTCGCCAACCGTGTTGAAGACTACAAGGACACGGCTAAACCCCCTCTCTAGGGCGTCGTCGAGCCAACTTTTTATCACGTCGAACTTAGTGTCGCTGCTAAGTTGCTGAATACGTATCTCGGGCCTCTTTTCGAGGCATGAGGCTATGTACTCGTCGTCCACAGCGGTACTTCTGAACTCCATCCATTCCACTCTATCTCTAAAGCGTCTCAGAGAGCCAAGTATCAGTTCCTTAAACCTTGTCGGCATCGTGGCAGTCATGAAGACTACTCTTTGGTCATGTGATATTATGTGTTCGAGCATGGCGACCAAGAAGGTCAGGGACTTGGACTCCTCCGCTACTAAGTGGACCTCATCCAGCACGATGTCCGACATCATGACAGACGACCATGAGAATAGGTAGTGGCCCCTACTCGTGTTCACGAATCGGTCCTCTTCCCATCCCCTCACTACGACGTTCAGATCCTCCGGCGCAAGTCCGAACATTGTTAAGGATAGAGTAT
>AWOA01000110.1 GCA_000494225.1 Candidatus Calescibacterium nevadense OTU 1 | reverse complement strand
GAAAAAATAAACAAAAGAATTAAGTTGAAAAATTTAGAGAAAAGAAATCAAAAATAGATATGATGTAAATAGGAAAAAGCTCCGCTGTAAAAATTCTCTCCCCTAAGGAAAAGTCTTGCCAACCATTTTCTACCAGATAAGAAATTTCCTCTTCTGAAAAGCCACCTTCCGGACCTACGAAAATGGCAATTTTTCCTTTTGATGAAATTAATCCCTTCAACACTTCATAAGAAAAAGGATTAGCAGAATGCTCGTAAAACACTATCTTCTTCTCATAATCTTCATCCCTTATCTTTTCAATCTGAAATATATTTTCTATTTTCGGTGGAGCTACACCGGAAATCCTTGCATTCTCATAAGATATCCTTTTTAATCTCTCAATTATTTTGAATTGCTTATCATAACTNGGTCTCACTTCACATCTATGAGTTATCACGGGAACAATCCTTTCAACTCCTATTATAGAAAGATATTCAACAACTTTTTCTAATTTTTCCTTTTTCAAAAGAGAAATAAAAACAGATATTTTTGATTTATTCTCAATTGGTTTAATAAACTCCAAAATACGACCGACCATCTTATCAGAATCTATCACTTCAACNAGAGCAAAATTCCCAGATGGTAAAAGAACTTTTACTTTTTCACCTTCANTTATCCTGAGAACATAGGCATGTTTCTTATCAAGATATACAAGGTCTCCTTCAACCTTCAAAGCANATATTTTCTTCATTATTTCAACTCAACAATTTTTTTATCTTGTCTAATATCTCTGNCATAGAAGAAGCAAAGGAAGATTTTATATAAACATCTGAATCAAAGTATTGATCTGTTGGATTTATTTCTATAAGAAAACCGCCATTATTTTTTACAATCTTGGGTATATACGCAGCTGGATAAACAACACCCGATGTACCTGCAATTATGCAACAATCAGCTCTCTTTGCGTAATCAAAAGCAATATCCATATCTTGAACTGGCTCAGTAAAAAACACAACATCAGGTCTCATTATACCTCCGCATTCACAAAGAGGAACAGCATCCCCAAACATTTGAATTATTTCCTGCAGACTTATTTTACCTTCCGATATGAAGCGAGAGAAGTCTAATACTTTTATCTTTTCTGCAAATTTTACAGCCTTTTCGACAACACTTTTTTTATTTATCCTTTTCTTCTCACCGCAAACTATACATCTCAATCTTGTTACGCTACCATGAACCTCTATAACATTTTTATTTCCGGCTTCTTGATGGAGGTTGTCTATATTTTGAGTTATAACGGCTTTCAAGATTTGCATGTTTTCAAGTTCTGCAAGCGCAATGTGCCCTAAATTCGGCTTTGCTTCCCCAAGTACATCAACAGTAGATATAACAAATTCAGAAAATCTTTCCGGATCAGAAAAAAGAACGCTTATCAGACCGCGTGGAGTTCCAAAAATTTCAACAGGAAACTTTTCCCACAATCCCCCCTTATCTCTGAAAGTTGGTATCCCAGATTCTGCTGAAACCCCAGCACCTGTAAATGCTATAACAAACTCTGATTCCAGTATCTTCTGAGCAGCGTATTGTATAAGATCAATTTGTTGCCCGTTCATAAATCAATCAATCAAGAAAAAATAAAGATTAATAATGAAAATTGAGCAAACTGAAAAATGAAAAAAATGAGACATAAGCATAATGAACAGGAAGAAAGTATAAAAAAATTTTTCAGATTTAGTGTATTTTTAAATTAGTGTATTTTTAAATTTTTGAGTAGTCCCCTTTCACGAGCAGATTTATAAATTGCATATCCGACAAAAACATCGAGAACAGCTATACCTGTTGAGTCAAAAACTACTCTCCTATTAGGTGGCACCTTCTTTATTCCAGCAATTATCTCTCCGATCTCACCAAATATTATTGATTCATCTATCTGACCATTTTTCAAAGGAACATTTATTTCTCCACCATGAATCGCCTGCTCCCTATTATCTACTACGACCACAGAATTTTTCAGTATTTCCNGAGAAAGTTCTTGTTTTCCAGGACCATCAGCNCCCATAGCATTTATTAACTTTACATTTTGGACATGTTCTAACATAAGAAAAGGTTTATTTGATGGAGTAATAGTAACAACAACATCACAATCTTTGAAATCAAAAAGAGAATTAGCTTTTTTGGCTTTAAAACCAAGATTTTGAGAAAACCTTGCAAATTTCTCCATAGCCTCTGTAGATACATCATAGACTATAAGCTCATGTACTTTTTTGATATAAGATATCAAAGCAAGTTGGGTTCTTGCTTGAACTCCACAACCTATTATACCCAAGCTTATACTATCTTTTTCACGCAATATATGTTTGACAGATAAGGCTCCCGCTGCTCCCGTTCTCATAGCCGTAAGGTAAGTAGCATCCATAANACACAACAAAGAACCTGTATCTGAATCAACAAGTACAAAAAAACCTATAACTACCGGGAGATTTCTTTTTTTGTTTTGGAAATGCACACTTACAACTTTCATCGCACTTACCTTTTCACCATCTACATCAACAACGGAAGGCATCACTCTCATGTCTCCGTCCTGATAGAAAAAATATAGCTTACTTGGCATCTGCAAACGCTCCTTGTATTCAGCTGTATACCTATAAGCCTTTTCGACATATTCCAACACAAGTGATGGAGTAAGGATATCAGAAATTTCGTCAAATCTTATAAAATAAGAATCAACTTCAAGGGATTTGAACTCATTCTTGAGAGAATTGATAATTTTCTGCTCATAATCCATAATACATTATATAACACAAAAATATATTTCACGGAAAATATTATTTATTTTCCTAAAAAGCAAATTTTATGTTGAAGAAAATGAAAAAATCTCTTGAGAAATTGAAAACAAAAATTTTCAATAGAAATTTTATTTTACAGGCTATAAGGTACGGAACAGTTGGAGTAGTAGGTATCACAACAAATCTTTTAATCTTTTCTTTTCTGATTTATGTANTAAAAGTATGGTATATTATATCTGGACCGATAGCTGGATTTATATCCATGACACAAAATTTTATTTTACACAAAAAATTCACATTCAGAGGTTATTCAAATTTCAAGCTCCTGTCTGTTTCAGGTGCAACGAGATATACAAAATTCTTTATTTTATCAATTATAAATNTTCCGGCATTCTCATATTTGCTGTANTTTCAGGTTGAAATATTGAATTTCCCAAGGGTATTATCTCAACTTTTTGCAAGCTTAATAATAGGATTCTTTTCATTCATTATTTCAAGGAAATTCATTTTTTCATAGCTACAAAGTTTCTCTGCAATCAGAACATATTCCTATAAGCTCATGCCTATGACTTATGAGAACAAAACCAAATTTCTCAGCTATTTCTTCTTGAATATCTTCAATTCTTTTATCTTTAAACTCGATAACCTTCCCACACCTCTGACATATCAGATGATCATGATGAGAGGAGACAATCTCAAACCTTGAAAATCCATCTCCGAACTCCCTTTGAGAAACCAAACCTACTTTTTTAAGCAAACTAAATGTCCTGTATACTGTGGCAAGCCCTACATTTTTCTTCTTTTTTCTGATCTCTTGGAAAATTTCCTCAACACTAACATGACCACCAAGCCTTAAAAACGTATCTAATATAATTTTCCTTTGAGAGGTGAGCTTTATACCTTTATCTTTTAAAATTCGTAGGATATAAGATAAATCTTTTTTTACATTTTCTTCCTTTTTTTCAGCATTAATTTCCTCCATTTGTATCATAAAATAATAAGTTTTTTTTAAAATTAAATCCAAATTTTTATTCATAAAAAAATAATCTGATTTTGTTGAACACTCAAAATATCAAAACTAAAATACTGATATAATGCTAAAAATCCTGAAATTCCCAGACCCAAGATTAAGAATAAAAGCAAAAGAACTAAAATTCATAGATAAAGAGATCAACCTGATTTTGGGAGAAATGAAAGAACTTATGTATGAAGCAGATGGGATAGGTCTCGCAGCAACTCAGGTTGGGATCCATTTAAGAATATTTACTTTTGACATTTCAGAGGAGAAAAACTCTCCGCAAGTCGCTATAAATCCAAAAATAATCTCAAAAAGCCAAGAAAAAATAGAATTTGAAGAGGGTTGTCTTTCTATTCCTGGATTAAGACTTCCAATAAAAAGGGCAAAAAAAATAGTGGTAAAGTGGCTCGACGAAAAAGGAAATGAATATCAAAAAGAAATAGAAAACCTTGAAAGCGTTCTATTCCAACACGAAATAGATCATCTTGATGGAAAACTTATAATAGATAAACTCCCTCAGGAAGAAAGNAAAAAAATCATAAACNTACTTTTTTCTAAAAGTTCTGACCTTTCTAAAATAGATTATCTATTAGGCGAGAGGGGAAAATAGACATTTCATAAATTCAGTAAAAAGTCAAAAATCTGTAAGAAAGAAAATCAAATTTCTTCACCTTACGATTTTGATATTATGAAAGCAACAGAACAACTCAGAAAAGAACACAAGGTAATTAGGCTTGCAACGGTACTCCTTGAAATATTAAAACCAGAGACATCAAAAAATATAGGAGACATTGAGAAACTTCTTGAATTTTTTAACATATTCACAGATAAATGCCACCATGGAAAAGAAGAAGGAATATTGTTCCCNGCACTTGAAAAAGTAGGAATCCCAAAAGAAGGAGGTCCCATACAAGTTATGCTCGATGAACATCAAATAGGGAGAAATCTGCTCAAAGAAATCAAAAATGACCTGCAAAACTTAAAATCAAATCAAACCCTAAAATCATCGCAAGTTCAAGAATATGAAGAGAAAATACAAGAAAATATCTCAGGATATATAGAACTCATTGAAGCACATATTCAAAAAGAGAACAACATCCTTTTTGCAATAGCAGATATGCATCTTGATGATAAAACACAGGAAGAACTTTTTCAAGAATTTGAGAAATTTGAGGAAAAAGAAATTGGTCCGGGGAAACACGAAGAATTTCATAAAATAATAGGAGAAATAAAAATCAAGGTTTTAGGTAAAGGCAAAGTTCTTGATGTGAGGGACATTCCACCAGCTCAGAGACATAGAATTATTTTCTCTGAATTTGAGAATTTGAAAAAAAAAGAAAATTTTATTCTCATAAATGACCACGATCCAAAACCACTATGGCATCAGTTTCAAGCCGAAAAAGAAGGTAAATTCAGCTGGGGATACATTATACAAGGACCAATTATTTGGGGGGTAAGAATAGGGAAGGAATAATCAATGCAAAAATAAAAAAGAAAAAAAGAAAAGAAAAATATAAAAAACTTCACCAATAAAAATAAAAAGATTAAAATTAAAAAATATAAAAAAAGCCGAGGTGGCGGAATTGGAAGACGCGGGAGACTCAAAATCTCCTGGGGCTAAAAACCCCGTGCGGGTTCGAGTCCCGCCCTCGGCACATTTTTTTATTGAACAATCATTCAATTTTTCTGCTTTTTAATGCACTCTTTTTTTAAAACTTATAATTGAAAATTGAAATCTAAAAAATAAAAAAAATAAAAAGGAGGTAAAACTTATGGCAACCGGAAAAAGTCCAGAACAATTAAGAAAAGAAGTAGAAGAGGCAGCAAAAGCAGGTGACAGAAAGAAAATATTCGAAATAGGGAAAGATGCAGACCCAGAAGAAGTATACACTATAATACTTCCGACCGGGGCAAACGCAAGTGCAGAAACACAACAAAAATTACAAGGAGTAAATGCAATTGTAAAGTTCGTCATAGAAGGTGAAGGAGGAGGAACATTCTGGATAAAGGTATCAGATGGGAAAGTAGAGGGAGGAAAAGGAGAACCACCAGCACCTGCGAACGCAACTATAACCCAAAACATAGATACATTCAGAAAAGTCCAATCAAGACAGCTTGACCCTCAGATGGCATTTATGCAAGGTCTCCTGAAAATATCAGGAGATATGGGAGTAATAATGAGACTCGCACAACTTATGAGATAAAAATTAAAACGGAGGGGGAAAAACAAAAGATGAGAAAATATAATTAAAAACTTTTATAAAACTTTCCCCCTCCTTCAATTTATGCTCTCAAAAGAAAGAGCATTAGTCATAACAAAAAAAAATAAAGGAGAAGATTTATATATATGTTTGTTGGGTGAGGAAAGTGGTGTATTTTGGTGTGTAGCAAAACATGCCAGAAAAAGTAAAAGAAGGTTTCTAAATATTTTAGAACCACCATCACTAATACAAGCCTACCTACGCAAATCTAAATTCTCTCAAAACATCATAATTGAAAAAGCCGAACTAGAAAACTTATTTGGAGAAATAAAGACTTCCCTCTTAAAAATCATGTTAGCATGGTTTTCCCTTGAAATCACCAGAGCTGTATCATTTTCAAAAGACGCATTCACAACNCTTTACGAGTTCCTTTTAAAAATTTCTAGTGAAGATGAAAACTATCTGAAAATCAATTATGAAAAAATTTTATACGAATTCTCTCACAGCATACTCGAAAAAGAGGGATTCATAAGTAGAACAAGTTTAAAATCAGGTGCTAATACAAGCTCAACAACTACATTGCCGGAAGATAAAATAAACAGAATAGAAATTATAGGTGAAAGCATAGAGAAAGCTGGAAGAAAAGATATAGAAGAGAATTTGCCCAACCTGAAATTTATAGAAGAAACATTGCAAGATATATACGGGCGTAAACTAAAATTCCTTTCAATCTTACAATTGATAAAAAAAATAATAGTCGAAGATCAGATATATCTATCCTGAAATTTACTTAATCACCTTTCCCTAAGAATAGTAAGAATTCTTGCTATTTCCTTTTTTGTTTTTTTTATTCTTGCTGAATTTCCTCTACCCTCAATTTTTATAGCCGTTCTCAAAGCAAAAAG
>AWOA01000109.1 GCA_000494225.1 Candidatus Calescibacterium nevadense OTU 1 | reverse complement strand
TTTTGTTATATCTACCTGAATTGGCATACCCTTTAATCTTATCTGAATATCAAATAAACCTGCTAAAAAACTTATACTATCAATATATTTTATAACTTGCTCCTCTCTTTTCTCAATTTCTGTTATCTTTTCTATAACCTCTTTGATTATCTTATATTTCTCTTTGNATTTACCAGCTAAAATTCCCAAAATAACCTCCTCTGGTTTATCACTTCTTATAAATAAATCAGGACTAACTTCTTTCATATCCAAAACTATAAAACTGTGAGTTGTGTATTTAGATTTAAAAACAGGAGGTGGAGGTTTTCCCTTTCCTACAAATAAAATAATCAATCTGAATAGGTTCTTTTCCATATTTTTCCCTTATAGCGTAGGAATACTCGAAAATCCTCTCTGGCAAGGTTTTATCCTGCTGAGCTTGGATTTCTATGTGAAATATTTTATCTGANACTTCAAGTAAGAAATCAGCACGTAAAGTTTTTAAAAATCTAATTTCTTCTGGTAAAATTTTGACTTTTCCCTTTGCTTCTAATTTTTCTCCCGTAGCTAATTCAATGATTTTTCCTATTGAATGAGAAATAATTTCTTTCAAGATGGGATCAAATCTTTTTACTTCTTTTTTGAAACATCACATTTCAGAGTAAGTGCTTCGCATTCTTCTTTTTTAATCTCATCCACTACTTCCCGACATTCTTCTAAGGAGGTGTCAGAAACTACCACCTTGGTTCATGCTTTTGCAAAGGCCAAAGTAAATGTTCTTCCCATTCCCTTTCCACCTCAGGTAATAATGGCCATTTTACCTTTTAAATCCCTAAACATAACTTTATTTGTAATCTATTTTTATTTATTTATTTTAAGTTTATTTTTTTTGTAATTTTTTCTTTGAATGAGTTTTTAAGTAACTATTCTTGCTACTTTTTCAGGACCAGAGTTTATATTTTTTCGGAACGGGAGTTTATATTTCAATCAATGGCTCCGGGAAGTTGAATTTATTCGAACCCTCGAAAATATTATAAAACAAACTTCTTGGGAAGTAAAATTGAAAATTAGGAATACTTATGAGGTTTTGGGTGCTGTATAATTAAAACAATGGCCGGAAGACCAACAAAATACAGCGAGAAAATACTTAAACAAGCTAAAGATTATGTTAAAAATTTCAGAAGATATGGAGATGTTATACCAACAGTTGAAGGTTTAGCTTTAATTTTAAAAGTTAATAGAGATACTATTTATGAATGGAAAAAGAATTATCCAGAATTTTCCGACACACTGGAACAATTAACTAATAAACAAGTCAAAGTTTTAATTAATGCTGGACTTTTGGGAAAGATAAATGTTGCTATGGCTAAATTACTACTTGCAAAACAAGGATATAGTGAAAAAATGGAAGTTAATGAGGAGAAAAAAATATTAATTTTAGGTGTGGAAGATGAGATTGAAAATAATCTGAGATAAGGGATCATAGAAGCCATGAACTGAAGGGAAATTATAGATTTTGTAAAGAGATTATAGACAGAATATTAGGACGACCCAAAAACAATTAAAGAAAAAAAAACAGTTAGAAAAATATTTTATATAAAGAAGATTAAGAAAATTGAGATAAAAATTCTAAAGCGCTATCTTCATTTTTCTCAATGGCAATCTCTACCGCCCTTTTTGCTATTTCTAATAATTCCTTTGCCTTTTTTCTTGCTTCATGGGATTGCTGGACTAATGAGGCGATTTTTTGTTGGGTTAAGAGGGGGATGAGGGGGATAATTATATCTCTTAATGACTCTTTGGGAACAGCAGTTAAAATTGTGCCTGAGCATTTTTTCTTCAACTGAGATTGTAAGACAATAGTTTTGGATAGAACTAATAGAACCTCAGGCAATATATCTAAGGGTCTGAATTGAAAAAATCCCGTGGATGCTAAACAACCATCATGTTCTTCATCAATCAATGCAACTTTTTCTAATGAACCTTCAACACTTGAAACTATTACATCTCCCTTTTTCAATATTCTTCTTGCTCTGCTAGGAGCTTCTTCTCCTTTTATTTTGTTTACACTATGAACTATTCCAATTGATGAATCTATGTCTGCCAATTCAACATAGAGAAATATATTGTCAGGGTATTTTTTAGGATCAAAATCTGGCTTTATATTTTCAACATGTTTAAGCAATTTGGAAAAACCGTTTGGATAGTTTCTTATCTTTTCAATCACTTCCTCATACGCCGGTTGGAAATATTCTGCATCTATTCTATGAGCAGTAAAAGCATCGGAAAGTTTAGCGGTATAGGTCTTTTGGTATTTTGGCTTGAAGTCTTTAAGGCCAAGTTCTTCTAAAAGGAGGTTTTCGGCTTGGGAGTATAGAATGCAGCTTTGTTCTAGAAAATTTTGAGATTCAAGGAATAATTTTTCAACCTTTGTTATTAGGTTTTTTGAAAATATCGGAACAGGTATGCTTTTTATATAATTTGGTGCAATCTCGGGCTGTAAAGCTCCATATGTTCCTCTAATAATAATACTTCTTCCATAAAATGTATTAAAGAATACAGTTAAATAATAAGGACTGATTTCAAAGTTAGGTTTAGCTATTAGAATATGAGCAGAAGCTACAACCTTTGGTGGTTTACCAGTATATGCTGTACAAACACCAACAGCACCAGTTCTAACGAATAAAATATCTCCTTCCTCTAATAGATTTTTAGGCATTAATTTTGCTTTCTCTTCAGAAATGTATTTTTTCTCTGACAAGTCAAGCATTAAAGGTCTTACATTTTGAGCGAGTAAAAATAAATAATCTCGTTTTTCATCTTCGTATTCTCTTCTAATCTCTTTTGGGTGAATAATTTCTTTTACTAGGCTTTTAAAATAAACAAATCTGGTTTGATATAGCTTTTGTTTAACTTCCAAATACTCCGGCTTATAATACTCCGCATCCATTCTTTTTGCTCCTTCAAGTTCCGATAATTTTATAATACTAAATACTGCCATTTTTTCACCTCCAAAAATCAAAATGGTTATCGCCTTTTGCTAATTGTTGTTTTGCGAATTCAATAAAAGCATCTGCTATTTCGTCTAAGTCGTGGTCAATTACAGGGTGGCCGTGCTTATCTAACACGAAAGAACCGTCAGGATTTTTCTTATATCTATACTCTCCGCTTTCGTCTTTTACAGGTTTTTCGTTTACTGCAAAGAAAATTGGGTAATCCATCTCTTGCATTACTTTTCCGTCAAGCCAGTATTTTTTGAAAGCCTCTGTAATTCCCTCTTCGTTCAAAACCAAACTTATCTGACCAGCCAGAGTCCTTTGAGAAATCTCTTTAGTAAGTTTATTTATTTTGCTTTGTAAAGCCCTAATTTCTTTTTTCAATTCTGCTTTTCTTTCTGCGTCTACGCTTTTTAACTCTTCTGTTTTTTCTCTCAATATGGTTTCTAATTCAAATTTTTCCTGAATTAAAACACCAAGGGGTTTTCTCCCTTTGTTTTCTTCTGTATCTTCTGCTTCTTCAGATTCTACTTCTTCAGTTTCCGTTTTTTCTATTGGTAGTTCATCAATTTCTTCTCTGCTTTCAAAATAAGTTTCTAAGAAATAAGCTAACTCTTCAGGGATATCTTCTTCATCTACTAGACTATCATATTTTAAATTTTGATACTTCTCTCTAAGTTCTTTCAGAAATTTTTCCCATTCGTCCTCATATTTTGCCTTTATCTTTTGGATTTCCTCTTTTTCCTCATCTGTATATTTCCGCAAGAACAAAATGCTCGTTTTCGTTCCTGTATGTGGTTTAAAAGTGTTGCCATGCAAACCCACGACCGCTAAGATTCTTGCTTCCTCAATAATAAACCTGCGTATATATTCAGCACTTGTATTATTTAATAATCCTTGAGGTAGAATAATGGCCATTCTTCCACCAGGTTTTGTAAATTGAAGGCAACGCTCCAAGAAAAGTATATGCCTATCAATTTTGTTTACTGACTTTCCGTTTTTCTTAGCTAATTTATAGAGTCTTAAAATGTCCCTCTCTTTTACCGTTCCGGCAAATGGCGGATTCGTCATTAAAACGTCAAAGTCAAAGAACAAAAACTTTTCTTGGTTCTCTCTGTCTCTTTCAGGATCATTAGGAAATCTTAAAAGTCTACCTCTTAAACCACTTTTTGTATCATCACTCCATGTGTGGGGTGCTAACGAATTATCTTTGTATATGTGAGATCTACCATCTCCCACTATCAGGTTTATTGCCTTTGCTATCTTTACCGCCTTTTTAGAAAAATCAATCCCGTAAATTTTGTTTTGGGCGAAGTTTCTTGCATGTTCGGGCAAAGGCTTTCCGCTAATCATTCCTCCTGCAACATGCATAACAGAATGCAAAAGAAATCCAGCTGAACCGCAGGCAGGATCAATAACGAATTCGCTGGCTTTAGGATTGAGCATTTTAACAATCATATCTATTACGGGTCGGGGAGTAAAAAATTGACCTTCCTTCTTTTTAGAAACTTGAGGTATAAGATATTCAAAAGCCTCATCTATAATGCGAAGATTTGAATTGAACAGCTTTATTTTTTCTAAGAAAGATACGCAAACTTTTAAGTGCTCGTCTCCCAATTCAATTTTATCTGTCGGCTCAAAAACACCTGGCCATTCTCTTTTTGCTCCTTCTAAAAGATTTGAGATTGCTGTTTTTACCTGTTCGGAGCTTCTATCACCAACAAAAAATTCCAACTTATAAGAAGAGTCGTTAATCCCTCTCCATTCATCGTAGAGCTTAGCGTAGATTAACTTAAATATTTCCTCAAATGGCTCTTCTCCTGCATTGCCTAAAACGAGTTCTTCTAAGTCAAGCAATATCTTTTTAAGTGTTGTCTTACCTTGCTTTAATTCATCGTGTTTTTCAAGCCAGTCAAGAGTCCATCTTTCGGTTAAAATATCTCTTAATGTTTCCCCTGCTTTTGGAATTCTCGGAATTTCTACAAAAATATTTGGCTCTTCTCTATGAAGCCTTATTATTTCGTTCCCATTAGACCAAACGCCTATCGGAGCTCCTTCTGCATTGCAATAACTTTTTAGTTGTTCTAACCCTTCTTTTCTGTTTGGTCTTTTTATTTCAAAAATTATGTATGGATCTTGCAAGTTTTCGTGAAGAACAACAATATCAGCTAAACCAGATCTTGAGCCAAAGTTAATATATTTTTCAACAGCTATTCTTTCCCTTGGATAGCCATATTCATTCAATAATCTATAAATCCATAGTTGTCTTACAATTTCTTCAGGTATTGCAATTTTATATTTTTCTTTGATTTGGCATTTGATATAAAATTTCCCATCGCGTTCTTCTATCAAATTATCTATATATTGAATTTCATCTTCTTTTGTAAAAAGCGATAAACCATGCTTAACATTACCACTTTGAAAAATTTTATTTATTTTCAATGTATTCATATTATTTAATAAATATTAAATTTTACCAAATTTATAAAATTTTATATATTCTGAAAATTTTCAAATTTTTTAGAGGGTTTTGGTTTTTAGACAATTTTTGTGAGTACTCTGAAGTAGTTATGTGAAGGGTTATAGACTTGAAAAGTGTATAAAAATACCGTGAAGATTTTCTTTTTAGAAAATCTTGATTTTTTCTTATTTGGGGAAATAAAAAATTAGTGCGTATAGATGAAATTGCGATGGATTTTATTATTAAGTAAACTTGCGCAAAAATAAAAATTTGATTAAAATTATAGGTAATAAGAGGAAAGATCCCAGATATTTAGTAAGAATAAAGAGGTATAAGTAATAAAGATGAAAGAAAGTTTGAAAAAATTTAGATGCTAAATAAAGATAAACTAGTTGGAAGGTGGTATAGATAAAAAGTTAAATAGATAAAAAAAGCTAAAGTAAGACTCAGTTATAAGATTTCTGCAAAAAGAACAAATAGAAAACACTTCCTAAGGGTAAAAGGATTTTTAATTGAGCGAAAATTTTCAGTTTTTATTTTTTTGAACTATTTTTATAGGACGATTCTCTAATTCTTCTCATAATTTCTACTATTATTACCTTTCCCTCTTAAAAATCTCTCCATGGTAACAATAGAAAGATATTGCGATATTAGGTGAGAATAATGGAAAAAGAAGAAATTTTAAAAGGAAACGAACTTCTTAGAAAGAAATTACTTCTTTTGTATGAAATAATTTTAAATTTTGAGATTAATAAAAATTTAAGGGTCAGAATTAAATCATCAAAGAAAAATGGAAAACAAAGATATGCTAAAAATTTCGGAGGTCGCTAAGATGTGAGGTGTTAGTTTAAATACAATAAGAAGATGGAGTCAAAAAGGAATATTGAGAGAGATTAGAGCTTATGATAGGTCTCATAGAAGATTTAAAAAGGAAGATGTTGAAAGAATAATTAGAGAAATAAAGAAATAATAATGAATCAAAACCAATGATCTAATCAACCTTTTATAAATTTTGGTTGTAATTAAAAGAGTCCCACCTTTTGAGAGTATAGATGTGACTAGTAAACAAAATTATGTCTCAATACAATTTTAACATAAAACTTGAAAACATTGATATTGCTGAAGTTATTGAAAAAGAAACTGAAAAAAGATTGAAGAAGATAAAAGACTACGAACAAATTTTGTGTCCATTTACATAATGAAAAAAATCCTTCATTTACGATTTATTACAAAACCAATTCATTTTATTGCTTTGGATGCGAAAAAGGAGGAAATGCTATTAATTTTTTAATGGAATTTAGGGGTTTATCCTATAAAATGCCATTGAATATGCTAAATCAAGGGTTATCTCCCAGAAAATATTGGAACTTCAGATTTTAAGTCTTTATCTAGGGAAGAAGATTTTCAAATACTTGAAAGTATACCCGATGATATTTTGGATTGGCTAAAAAAAAGAAACCTATGGTGAGGTTATGAGAAAAATAAAAGAAGCATATTTAAGTGGTGATATTAGCGTAAAAGGAACAATTTTAAAATTTATTGGTTCAGAGTTTATAGTTAAAGACAAAAAATTCTTTGTAAAAAATGAACCTATATTTGAGGTTCGAACAAAGGGGATTGAAGGTACGCTTATACAGGAGGAGGTGTTCGAGCTTCTTAAAGATAATAAAAGACAAGATTTCGATAGGGATTTCGAAGTTTTGAATGATAA
>AWOA01000108.1 GCA_000494225.1 Candidatus Calescibacterium nevadense OTU 1 | reverse complement strand
GGAGGAGAGGCAACTGGTGGTGGATGGTGGGTATCATATCAGATGAGAGGAAAAAGAGCAGTGGGTAGTTTATACACTACGAACAGAGCTTTGGCATACGAGGAGGCAAGATATTGTCCATCATCCGAGTCTTCCGGGGCTAGAATGTTTTCGGTTATAGCAGGTGATATAAGGGGGGATTACGCGGGTATGGAGATATTTGCAGTGAATAATACAGGTACTAATGCTAATTATACGGGTACAACGGCATATCTTATAAGCGCGTCAGGTTCAACAGTATGGAATTATAGTATAGGTCGTGCAGTTTGGAGTGTGCCTGCAATAGGTGATGTGGATGGGGATGGTAGTAATGAAATAGTGATAGGAGTAGATGATGGAAGAGTGATGGTTTTTGGGGTAACAGGATATAAAGCTCAAATTTCTCTGAGAACAGATGTATCTCCTCCTTGCACAAATGCTTTAGTTAGAGCAGTGACACTGGTAGATGTGGATGGAAATGGAGATTATGAGATAATAGCAGTGGCGAAGAGATGTAATAGAGTATATGTTTTAGATTGGTATGGTTCGAGCTGGTATGTTTTGAGAAGATTTGATTTGACATCAGATTCAGACAATAACTCATACGCTGTGTGGTATAACAACAGGATATATATTACAGGTTTAAGTGGAAACCTTTACATATTTGATTATCCATCATATTCAACAACTTATATGAATATAGTGTCAGGTTATGGATTAGATATGCCTGCAATAGGGAATGTTGATGGGTATGGAGCAAAAGAAGTAGTATTTGGAGGAAGAGATGGTAAAGTATATATAAGGGGGTTAGATGGGGCTTCGGAAGGTTCAGTTGATCTTACAAGTTACGTAGGCTCAGCAACATGTTTTAGGCTATCTTTGGGAGATGCAAATAGTAATGATAGAGATGAGATATATGTTGTGGCAACAGATTGTGGTAATACTGGTAATTCATATCTTATAAGTATTGAGTGGAATGAGACGATATCATCATATCAAGTGAAATGGGCAAGGGGTCCGTTTGGAGGAGTGAATGTAAGCCACCCTGTTATAGCAGATTTTGATTTGGATGGGGTAGGTGAAGTAGCCACTATAACCCATGACGGAACACTATATGTTTATAGGTATGATGGGAGTTTGAGTTTTGTGGGTAGATATTATTTTTCAGGTTCTGGTGGGCGAGGAGGTGTTAGTGTGATAGATGTAGATGAGGATGGTAGGCAGAATTTAGTGTTTGGTGATAGATCAGGTTGCATACATATATATGAATTTGGAGATGGAACAGCATCTGGGACAATATGGTGGGGTTATAACAGACAGAATCCACAGCAAAACGGCGTAAGATGAACTAAAACTGTTTTAATAATATATATATATTATTTTAATTTTAATATATACACGAATTTTACTCAGGGCTAAATCAGGTTTTTTAAACTTTTTGATATGTTATGTATTGGAGCTCTGTCTGGAACTTCTATAAATGCGAAAGAAATCATCTTGTGTGATATAAATGGAGAAAAGATAAAGGTATTAAAGTATGGAGCTTTTGATTTTTACCAAGATGAGAAAGAAAGATTAATTCGCCTTGTTCAGGGGAGAGCGGGAGAGTTAGAGGAGATTTCGCTCTGTAATGAAATTGTTGGGTTATCCTTTGCTAAATCTCTAAAAAGCTTCTTGGATGGTGTAAGATTTAAGCCAGAGGTAGTAGGATTTCACGGCCAGACCATATACCATTATGAGTCAAAAAACGGAGTTATTACTTATCAGATAGGAGAACCTTTGTATATTGCCAAGATTTTAGGAGTTCCAGTTGTTTATGATTTCAGAAAAAGTGATATAGTTGCTGGCGGTAAAGGAGCTCCTTTATCCCCTATTATACATAAAATCCTGTTTGGAAAGATATCAAAAAAAGTTTCTGTTGTAAATCTCGGTGGAATAGCAAATATAACATATATCAAAGATGGAAGGATATTATCAGCAGAAGACTTGGGACCTGCAAATGCTTTATCTGACTTTATATCTAAAAAAAGACTTGGGGTTGATTATGATAGATTCGGAAAAAGAGCCTCAGAAGGAAATTTAATAGAACGAGCTTTCCGAGAAACTTTAAAATTCATACAAAAGAAAAAGAAAGGAAAAAAAACTCTGGGATATGAGATTGAAGAAGCAAAACTTTACTTTTTTGAACTAACAAAGGATGAAAAACCATCAGATGCTTTGAGAACTGCTGTTGAAATATCAGTGAAGATTATTTCAGAAGCCATCAATTCTTTTAGGCCAGATTTATGTATTCTATGTGGCGGTGGAACAAAAAATAAATTCATGGTTTCAAGACTCAAAGAAGAGATAAAAAATCCTGTCTTAATATCAGATGAGGTCGGAGTGAATTCAGAATTTGTAGAGCCAATTCTGTTTGCCTATCTTGCTTATCTTAGAGTAAAAAACATAAGAATTGATATGTCAAAAATAACAGGAGCAAAATTTAGGTATTTGCCTGGGAAGATGTGCTTGATTTGACTTTTATTATTATTTTTTTTGCTTATGATTCTTTACGGGAAACAGGTAGCAAAAGAGTTGAGGAGAGCAGGATTATTCCCTAAAAAAATTTGGGTCAAAAGGAGCGTAGCCGGTCTTGTAAAAGAACTCTTCGGCGATTATGTGAAGGATGTAAGAATTGTTCATCCGAATATTATAACTAAAATTTGCGGTTCAGAAGAACATCAGGGAATAGCTTTTGAAGTCAATCTGAAAAAATATAGTTTAAAGGACCTGCATAATATAAAGAAGATCGTTGTGTTTTTAGATGGAGTTCAAGATGTTGGTAATTTGGGAAATATAATAAGGATTTGTGAATTTTTCGGCTGTGATGCTGTAATTATTTCAGAAGAAGGTAGTCCAGATATTTCTCCTCAACTCATAAAAGCTTCATCAGGTGCTTTCTTTCATATAAAGGTTATAAGAGAAAAGAAAAGTATTGTGATAAATGAACTGAAAAAAAGAACAAAAATTTATACTTTTGATTTACGAGCTGAAAATTCAATATTCTCAACAAAATTTTTATTACCTGCTACTTTGTGTTTTGGCTCGGAAGATAAAGGAGTATCACAGGAAGTCTTAAATTCAGCTGATTTTAAAACAAAAATTCCTCAATTTGGAAAGGTTGAGTCATTAAATGTTGCCTCTTCCGTAGCAATAGGGGTTTTCTCTGCTATTTTTTCCCATCATAATCAAGGAAACCCTTTTTAGTTTTTACGCCTAAAAAACCAGCCTTCACAAGGTTTTTGAGCAAAATTGGTGGAGCGAATTTTTCATCTTTGAACCCCTCATAAAGTGTCTCGCCCATAGCTTGAACCACATCTAATCCTATAAAATCCGCAAGCTCTATCGGACCCATCGGGTGTCCAAGACCCAATGTTGCGACTTTCTTCAAGGTTTCAGAGCTGATTCCGCTTGCTAAAAATTCAATTGCGTGGTTTAAAAAAGGAACCAAAAGCCTATTAACTATAAACCCTGGGTAATCTTTTACAACCACTGGTATTTTACCAAGTTTTATCGCAGCGTCTTTGACCCGTTCTACTACCTCATCTGTTGTCTGGACGGCTCTTACTATCTCAACAAGTCTCATAATATGGGCTGGATTAAAAAAGTGCATCCCTACGACCCTATCTTGATGTTTGCAGACGCTTGCAATTTCTGTTATAGATTTCGTAGATGTATTCGTAGCAAGAACCGTTTTTTTTTGGGCATATCATATCTATCCTTCTGAAAATATCTTTTTTTAGTTCAATATCTTCTGCTACTGATTCTATTACTATGTCGCAATCTACAAACGGATTAAGATCGGTGGTGTATTCTATTTTCTCTCTTATTTTTTCAGCGTCTTTTTCGGTGATTTTCCCTCTTTTTATTCCGCCTGATATTATCTTCTCTATCCTATCTTTTCCTTTTTCAAGGGAGGTGTCGGATCTTCCGTAGAGAACTACATCAAAACCACAAGAGGCTGCAAGATAAGCTATTGATGAACCCATAGTTCCTGGTCCAAGTATTCCTATTTTAAGCATAGCTCAAAATTTAATTTTGCTATTAAAAAAATAAAAAGTTAGAAAATTTTTCTGTTTTTTTTGCTTTTGTTTTGTCAACTTATTTTTTTCAAGTTGTTTTTTTATTCTTCTAGTTGTTTTTTTATTCTTCAAGCTGGTTTTTTTTGTTTTTCAGTCTATGTAAAATACCTTTGTAGAGAATATACGAGTTCTTTTTTTGTTATTTTTTGTATCAGTTCTATTCCGAGATTTTCAAACATTATTTCGTTTTCCGAAATTTCTTTAATTTTCTCTTTTATATCGTTTATTATTTCATAGAGCGCAATGCCGTATTTATATTCATAAATTTTTGAAAGTTTGTCTTTTGATAAATTTGCCTTTTCTATCCCAAACAGTATATCTAATGCACTCTCTATTATTTCCTTTTTATCTTGTGAGTTTATGAACACATTTATTTTCACGCAAACACTATCTTCTACTGAAAAGCTTTTTATTCCTGTATTGAGTTTTTTCTTGTTTATTTCAACTATTTCTATTTCTTTGTAGATCCTGTATGGGTAGTGTATAAAGTATATTGAAAAGTTTTCTACTTTCATATGAATAAGGTCAGTGAAATCAGTTAAGAATTCAAAATTCTCTATTTTAGAGCTTCTGAGTATATCAGAGGCTAATTTTTTGATCTCGAAATTATCCCTTTTCAGTTTATCTTGAGAAAACAGATGAATTTTTTCTAATTTCCTGTGATTTGAAAAAATATATATAACAAAATCTCCTCCGGCGTATATATTAAGGTTTTGAGTTATGTTCGCAATTGCTTCAAAGAAATTTTTCTCTTTATTTAGCATAATTTAGCATAGCTTTATTAAGCCAAAATTACACTTGTTTATTTTTTCTTTCTTTATTTATTTCTTCTTTATTTCTTTATTTCTTTTTCTTTATTTATTTATTTTTTATCTTTCTTTTTTTATTATCTTGCCATTTTATATTGAGACTTTTTATTTTCTGCAAACTTTTTTGGGAGAGAAAACTCGAAAAAAAAATATTTAAAATTAAAATATTAGACATGGAAGGGAAAGAAAATATTGAGAAAGCCTTTGAAGGAATGAGCGATGAGATGAAGGAAGCGCTCGCCAAAGCTATAACGGATGTCGTAGAAGAAGAAGCAGAAGAAAAAAAGAAAAAGGAAAAAAGAGGAGGTGAAGAAATTATCCCAGAAGTTCTGAGATCTCTGCTTGATATTCCCCTTGAAATCTCAGTTGAAATCGGCAGAACAAAAATGCTCCTTGGGGACCTTTTGCAGATAACCCAAGGATCAACAATAGAGCTTGATAAACTGGAAAGTGAGCCGGTGGAAATTTTGGTCAATGGTCGCCATATAGCAAGAGGAGAAATAGTTCTTATGGGGGATAAATTCGGCGTAAGAATAATAGATATAATAAGTCCAGAAGAGAGAATAAAAAGGCTTGGAAAAATCTAACGGGATTTTTTAATTAATTCGCTTTATTATTATCTTAACTCACTTTTCTGAATCTATGTAAGGTAAGACCATCTATATCAACGAAATCAAGTTCTACTTCATCTCCTACTTTTATATCTTCTCCTTCTATTTTTGTAAGAATCCTTCCTATGCCTTCTATTTCGACAAAACCTATTATATCAGGATATGTAAATCTTAGAGCTCTTTTTTGGTTTGTAAAAGCATAGACTTTTCCTTTACGAGGAATTTCTATCCATTCTACATCTTCTGAAAAGCAAGATGTGCAGAATTTGCGTGGGGGGAAATCTATTTTTGAGCATCTTTTACACTTTGTAGTCATAAACTTTTTTTCTTTGAGTAGCTCGTAAAACTTGTGAGTTGCAGAATCTCCGTAATATCTTATTCCCTCCTGACAAGCTTTGGCTATTATTTCTCTTATATCCATACTTTCAAAGTTTCGTTTGAGTTTTGTTCTTTTGTTGTAATGCAAGAATTTTTTTTCACTTATGAGATATGATACCTCCAAAGTACCCGCAAATAAAAGCTAATAATAATGAAGCAAACACAAGTGCTGTTGATATAATTTTCATTTGAGGGAAAAATTTAGATATGAATGCAAGCGTAGAAATAAAAAGTAGTGTTATTCCGACTGCTCCGTGAATCTCAATAAATTTTTTCTTTTCTTTCCCTTTTGCTGTCCTCATTATATTCTCTTCTGCTTTCTGTCCAGTTATAAAAGAAAAAAGAGATGAAGCTGATGTAAGCCCAATCATAATTTTTGCGGAACTCGAATAATTCGGTCTGAAAAAAGATAAAATCTCAAAGACCGCAGATCCTGTTGCAAAAGCTACCGGAAAATGAACCACCATATTATGCGTTATTTCAAAATGAAATTCTTCTCCATTTATTCCCCGATTTATCTTGAAAAATTGTGAAGTAGATAATAAGGTCAAAATCAAAGTAAGACCATTTAGGTTGCTAAATAATCTCATTATTATGGTTTATTATTATTATTATGATGATGATATTTCTTTCTTCCTTCTTTTTCTTTTTTTATTTATAAAATCTTTTTGAGTTCTGATACAGCTTGATGGAGTTTTTGAGCATTTTCTGAAAGATTATCTGAAACTCTTGAGAAATCATCTACATTCCCTGAGAGAGTTTCTACAGACCTTACTAATTCTCTGAAAATAGCATATTGTTCTTCGGCTGCTGAGGCGACTGACGAGGAGTATTGCTGTATATCTTTCACTCCTTTTGCTATTTCTTCAAATTCCTTTGCTATCATATCTGCTACATTTATTATGTTTTGAGCTTCTGCTAAAACAGAATTCATAGTATCAACTGTTGAATTAACAACTCGGTCGGCGTCAGCTAAACTTTTCTTTATTTCCTCTGCTGATTCCATCGTTCTGTTTGCAAGCTTTCTTATCTCATCTGCGACGACTGCGAAACCTCTACCAGCATTGCCAGCTCGTGCAGCTTCTATCGCAGCATTCAAAGCTAAAAGATTTACCTGATCTGTTATATCCTCAATCACAGATATAGATGATTTAACTTTCTCCATAACATCTTTTATTTGAGATGAAATATCTTTAAATTTCTCTATTTTTGCTATGAGCTGGTGAAAAACCTGCATGGAATGGGAAACTCTTTGAACACCACCTCCTGCTATTTGATTTAGTTTATCTAATTCCCTTGCAACTTTGGATATTCTTTCTGTTATTTCATCTATTGATTGCTTTATACCTTCAAAGCTTACAGAAAATTTCTCCACCTCTCTTCTTATCTGTTTTGCTCCATTATCTACTTTTACTGATACTTCTTCTACTTCATCGGAACTTCTGATTATATTGTTCCCTACTTTATCTATTTTTTTCTTCGCTTCGGTGAAGTGATCTATTAGTTTGTTTATAAGTCGTGCGAGGTCTGTGTTCTCGTCTTCAAATCCAACAAAAATGAGTCTTGCAATAAAATCCTCTTCTTTCAATTTTTCTGCTTTACCTTCAAGTATTCTTTTTATGCTCTGAATAAATAAATTTATGGGTCGCACAGCATAATATAAACACCCTAATATCAATCCTATTATTACAAAAAAGTAAAATCCGAATATAGAAATCACAACTATTTTGAGAAGTTGTGTTTCAGGCGAAGGAGGAATTTTATTTATAAGGTAGATTAAAGTTGCTGGTATAGCAAAGTCTCCTACGAGAAAGGGGAGGAAAACCAAAAAAAAACCTTGTTGAAAGGTTTAGCCTTACTGTGTTTTTCATAATTATTGGAGTATTATTATATTGCTTTTGTTTTTCATTATTTTCGAGATTATTTATTTTTTTAAAATTAATTATTTATATATTATTAATTTATTATTTATTTATTTATTTATTTTTTTAT
>AWOA01000107.1 GCA_000494225.1 Candidatus Calescibacterium nevadense OTU 1 | reverse complement strand
CTCAAGCTTTGCTAACTCCCCCAATGAAGTTTAATTTACACAGACAAATTTAGAAGCTATAACGGACTTGTGATGTATGGTTCTATTTAGACACGAAAGACAAGACAAGAGTATAAGGTCTGCCAATACCAATGGGAAGGTTTATATAAATAAAGTATAAATAAAGGATTTTGGAGTTATGCAAAAGAGAAACTCATTAAGTTTGAGGAGTGAGGATAGAGAATTTTGTGTATTACTTGAAAGAACTTGAATTTAGATACGAATAGAGAAAACTTAGATGATATGGTGTATTTATGTTTAGGTGGAATAAAATGAGGAATCACCTAAGTTTTCAGTTTAATATCCAAAAAAACATAAAAACTGAATGGGTAATAAAATATCAAAATTTCAGAAACAAAAGACTAGTAGCAGTAGAAAGAAAATAAAAAAAAGAAAGGAGTGGTTGCCTAATTTATACGGACAAATTCATAATACAAACAAATTCATAATATAAATAAATGGACTTGTGATAAACCATGATAGACTTGCGATATAAAAGAATAGATAATTTATTCTTCAAACTTACCCTTGAAAAGACTTATCTCTGTATCCTTTTTCCACAAGTTCAAGTAAAATACCAAGGAAATCTTTCGGATGAATGAAAACTACTCTTTTTCCTGTTGCACCTATTCTTGGACCTATCAACCTATAACCTTTACTTTTGAGCTCATCTACCCTCTTATCAAAATCTTCAACTTCAACTGCTATATGATGGATACCCTCCCCCCTTTTTTCAATAAAAGATTTGACAGCNGAATCATCACTAAAAGGTTCAAGAAGTTCTATACGAGTTGCTCCGACCCATATGAAAGATGCGGTAAGTCCCTCTGTTTCAACCTTGTGTCTCCCAGATGGTTTTATTCCCAGAACATCTTCAAACTTTTTTTCAGCTTCGTCAAGGTTTTTCACAGCAACNCCCACATGCTCTGAAAATGGTAAAAATCCTGCTGTCATAGCTCCAATATCTATTGGTGAAACTCTTTTTACTGATATATTGAAATTTTTTTCTTTCAAAGAATCCGAGAGAGCTTGAACCCAATCCTCAAACTGACTCACAACGAAAACATAACCTGATGGTTTCAATTCAATCACTTTACCTGCGGTCATCTCACATGATGCAGGAGTTGGAGGATTTATCTTTATAGCCCATAGGTCCGTTTTCCCACCTTTTTCTGCTATGATGTATTCACCATCTTCTTTTAAATTGAAGTATGGTTCCAAAACTGCTCGCAGTAAAGCTTTTTCTCTTTCAAACTCNCCNAGTATCTCTAAACTTTCCATATCCACTTTTACTTAATATCAAACTGATACAAATAAATAAATTCAGAAAAATTACAACCTTTTGATTTCACTTCTAATCCTTATTTCTAACATCAAAAAATACAAGAATAAAATAACTAATAAATACAATAGTAGNAGTATAATAGTAGTAGTATAACTATAAAAAATTGAGAAAGTGATTAGAATAGCTTTTGCAAAGCTTACACCAAAAATATGGATGAGTTCAAAAATAAACATATAGAAAAGGAAAAAGAGAAGAAACTAACCCCAGCTATGAAACAATACCTTGAGATAAAATCTGAATATCCTGATTGTATTTTACTTTTCAGAATGGGAGATTTTTACGAGCTTTTTTACGAGGATGCGATTATAGCTTCAAAGGTTCTTGATATTGTTTTAACCTCAAGAGATAAAGAAATACCTATGGCAGGATTCCCACATCACGCAATAGAATCTTATGTTATACGCCTTATAAAAGAAGGTTTCAAAGTAGCAATATGCGAACAACTCGAAGACCCATCAAAAGCAAAAGGAATTGTAAAAAGAGGAGTAGTAAGAGTTATAACTCCGGGACTTGTCACAGAATTAAGCTTTGTTTCACCTGAGGAGAACAATTTTATCGCAGTTGTGAAAAATAACTCAATAGTTTGGGCTGATATAACAACAGGGGAATTAAAAGCTAAAATTTTTCAAGACGAATTTGAATTATCAGAAGCTCTAAAAAAAATCTCCCCAAAAGAAGTACTGAGCGACAAAAACTACTTTCCCGAATACAAATTCTCACAGGTTGAATTCGTAAGATCCGATGAAGCTGAAAAAATANTTAAAGAACATTATGGAGAAACTGATTTTGTTCAGTCAGAAAACATAAAGATTTCTCTTGCAACTTTAATAAAGTATATAAGGGAAAACATAAAAGACATAGAAATAAAACTTGAAAAGCCTGATATTGAACAAGAAGATGATCTGATACAAATTGATTCAAGAACTCTGGAAAATATTGAAGTTTTCAGAACATACGAAGGNAAAAAAGGAAGTTTGATGTGGGTTCTTGATAAAACACGAACTCCTATGGGNAAAAGGAAACTAAAAAATATCCTCCTTGCACCACTCAAAGATAAAGAGAAAATAAATGAAAGACTTTCAGCAGTAGAAGAAATAATTTCAGACAAAACTTGGGAAAAACTTGATATCTCTGGAATATCAGATATCGAGAGATTGACAATAAGAGTTATGAGAAAAATTGCAAATCCAAAAGAAATTATATCTTTGAAAGAATCGTCAAAGAAAATAAATGAAATAAAAAGTTATTTAAAAAAATTCTCATCAAAAATTTTGAAAAAGATTGAGAGCGAAATTCCAGACCTTCACGGCTTTATTCAAATAGCAGAAAAATATATCGTAGAACCCCCTCCTCTCAAAGCACAAGATGGAGCAATAAAAAAAGGAGTATCAGAAGAACTTGATAGAATAAGAGAAATAAAAGAAAATTCAGAAAAGATACTAAAAGAATATGAGGAAAAAGAAAAATCAAGAGCGGGAATTCCTTTGAAGATAGGCTACAACCAAGTCTTTGGATATTATATTGAGGTGACAAAAACTTATGCAAACCGAGTCCCAGAACACTTCAAAAGGAAACAAACACTTGCAAACGTAGAAAGATTCACAACAGATGAATTAGAAAAAATAGGTATGGAGATTGAAACCGCATCAGAAAGAGAGAAAAAACTTAACGAAGAGATATTTTCTGAATTTCTTGAGAAAATCCAACCCTTCTCTCATGATTTACTGAAAGCAGCAAGAAGTATAGGTTTTTTAGATGTTCTTATTGCTTTTGCCCAAACAGCATATGAATACGATTGGACAAAGCCTCAAATAGAAGATTCGAAAATTCTATACATAAAAGATGGAAAACATCCTGCCCTTTCAATTTTACTTAAAGATGAAAAATTCATACCAAATTCTGTTGATCTTAATGAAGACGAATTCATGTGGATAATAACTGGACCAAATATGGCTGGAAAATCTGTATTTTTGAAGCAGTGTGCTTTGATCTCATTCCTTGCCCACATAGGCTCATATGTTCCCGCAAAAGAATCAAAAATAGGAACAATTGATAGGATATTTTTCAGAACTGGAGCTTCTGATGATATAGCAAGAGGAAGAAGCACATTTTTTGTTGAAATGGAGGAACTTGCCTCAATTTTAAAAAATATGACAGAAAGATCTCTTGTTCTTTTAGATGAAGTAGGGAGAGGAACATCTACATTTGACGGAGTGAGCATAGCGTGGGCAACCGCAGAATACATAAATAAAAGAAAAGTAAGATGCCTTTTCGCAACCCATTTTCACGAGCTCTCTTTTCTTGAATATAATCTCAAAGGAATAAGAAATATGCACTTTTCAGCAGAAAGAATTGGAGGAAATCTGGTTTTCATAAGGAAAATAAAAAGGGGAGCAGCAGGAAGATCTTGGGGAATAGATGTCGCAAAACTTGCAGGAATACCACAAGAAATAATCGAAAAAGCAGAAAAAATCCTTTTAGCTCTGGAAGAAGGAAGAATTGGNGATGTGATAAAAAAAGTATCAGGTATGCCTTTGCAATTGAGCATTTTCTCTTCATCTCAACTAAAAAAAGATCCATTAAGAGAAGAGCTTAAAAGAATAGACATCAATTCAATAACTCCCGTTGAAGCTCTATCAATTCTTTCAGAACTCAAAAAAATGGCAGAAAACTGAAAAAACAAATAGGAAGAATCAAAAACATAAACAAATTTTCATTTGCTCACTTTTCATTTCCAAACCCTCTTTTGAAACACCTGAAAACTTTAGAATCTAAATAGACAAAAAGCAAACCGAAGGTTCAGAATGAAAAAATAAGAAATCAACAGCATAGAAGAAAAACAAAAGAATATACAAACAAAAAAGAAATCAAAATGTCCGACAAGTATTAAAGGAACAAGTTTTGAGAATCGGCAGGTAAAATTTATCAGATCAAAGACCAAACAAATCAAAAACCTTTCAGATAAGATAAATGATATAAAATAAAAATAATATAAAATAAATGATATAAATCGATCAACGAAAGTAAAAAAGAATTAATAAGAGCTAAAACTTTTGAAGATTTCATAAAATTCCTCAAAAACCAAAATTCGAAAAATAAAAATTCAAAGAGCAAAATAACAAAAATAAAAAAGTAGTAGTTGTTATTATTATTCATTTGTTCTTTAAAGGTCAAAAAATCAAACGATGAAAATATCAAAAGAGAAATTTGAAAAAAATATATCGGAAATTTTAAGAAGGCACTCGTGTCTCCACATAAAAAAGACCGCAGATATAGTTATAACAATTCCAACTCTTGCAGATGAAGAGATTTTTAAAGCTCTTGAATCTTTATCAAAATGCAGATTACCAAATTCAAAAAGGGTCCTCGTTATCGTACTCATAAATGAATCAGAAAAAGTAGATGAGAAAGTTAGAACAAAAAACAGAGAAATATTCGCCAAAATAAAGAATACAAATTTTGAGATAGAAACCGAGGTAAGGTATATAAAAGGAATACCGGAGAGATTAGCAGGAGTAGGATTTGCAAGAAGAACTCTTATGGATGAAGCGATTTGCATGTTCAAAAAAGAGTATGATGAAAAATTTAAAGTAGGGAAAGATATAGTAGAATTTATGTCAGAGAAATTTATTTTTTCACTTGATTCGGATTGCACAGTATCAGAGAATTATTTTTCTGCCATTGAAATTTTAGAAAGTAAAAATGCAGATTTTGGCGTGCTATCATTTGCTCACAAATTCTCAGAAGAAAAAGAAATAAAAAAAGCAGGAATTTTGTGGGAAATCTTTTTAAGATATTGGAGAGATTCTTTAAGAGTNTTCTCATACAAAAACGCATTCTATCCAATAGGNTCANTATTTTTGTTCAGAGCAACCCCTTACATAGTTTCTATGGGAATGAATGTAAGGCAGGCAGGAGAAGATTTCTATTTTCTTCAAAAGGTAATATCGTTAGCAAGAGTCGTTGATATTCCGATATACGTTTTTCCGAAGGCCGAACCTTCTCAACGCACACCCTTTGGAACAGGAAAAGAAATTCACCTATACACATCAGGAAAAAGAGAAAGGCTCGAAAAAGTTTGGAACTTCAAATCATTTGAGCAAATAGGAGAAATAATAACGAGCACAGACGATATATTTTACGGCAAAACAAAAATTGAAACTTTTAAGCTTTTCCTTGA
>AWOA01000106.1 GCA_000494225.1 Candidatus Calescibacterium nevadense OTU 1 | reverse complement strand
ATCGTTAGCAAGAGTCGTTGATATTCCGATATACGTTTTTCCGAAGGCCGAACCTTCTCAACGCACACCCTTTGGAACAGGAAAAGAAATTCACCTATACACATCAGGAAAAAGAGAAAGGCTCGAAAAAGTTTGGAACTTCAAATCATTTGAGCAAATAGGAGAAATAATAACGAGCACAGACGATATATTTTACGGCAAAACAAAAATTGAAACTTTTAAGCTTTTCCTTGACGAAAACCAAAAATATAAAGATCAACTTGAAAGAATAAAAATTCAATCAAAAACGAAAGAAGATTTCAGAGAAAAATTTGAAAGATGGTTTAATCCGTTCAAAGTCTTCAAATTTCTGAGATTTACAGAGAAAATATTCCCTAAATCTCCCATAGATCAGGAAGTCGAAAAGCTTATAAATAAGATAAAAAAAGATTTCAAATTTTCTTATGAAGCAATAGATTTAAAATCAGAAAGTTCAGATTTAACACGTAGCGAAGCGGATGACCTTTCAATCTTTGAAAGTCAGCTTGAATTTTTGAGAAGTTTTGATGAATTACTCGCAAAGAACTAAAAAATTCCAGTGCTGCCAAATCCTCCCTCACCTCTTTTTGTATCAGACAGAGAATCCACAACTTCCACCTTAACTCTTTCAAATTTTGATATAACTAATTGAGCTATCTTCATTCCTTTTTCTACCTTAAAATTTTGATCTGATAAGTTAAGAAGGATAACTTTAACTTCTCCCCTGTAATCTGGGTCAATCGTTCCGGGAGTATTAAGAACCGTTATACCTTTTAGGGCAAGCCCTGATCTCGGTCTCACTTGTGCTTCAAAACCATCCGGCAACTCAATAGAAATTCCGGTTCCAACGAGTTTCCACTGACCAGGTGGTATCTCAACTTCTTCTGCGGAAAAAAGATCTAATCCTGCCGATCCATCAGTAGAATAAACCGGTAATTTTACATCCTCTTTTAGTTTCTTTACTTTCAGAACCATCTTTTTCTAATCTAAAACTATAATAGCAAATAATAGACATAGGAAAAATTTTCAATTAAAAACTAAAAGATTTTGATGANNATAAACTTTCTTTCTATGGAAAAGATATTCTTTGTAGCTCTTTATCTTTTGATAGCTCTTGCAGTAGGGATGGGAATAGTGATTTTACATCTTNTGCTTTCTGAAAANCCCAAAACCTCAACAAAAGAAAAATATTTGCCCTTTGAAAGTGGTATGGTTCCATTCCATGATGCAAGGGGAAGATTACCCGTCAAATTTTACATCTTTGCTCTCGCATTCCTAATTTTTGATATAGAGGTTGCTTTACTTTTCCCTTATGTCCCTCTTGTGAAAGAACTTGGGAAATTTGGACTTGCAGAGATACTCTTTTTCTTCACAATTTTATTTCTCGCTTATATATATATAAGAGAAACTGCACTGAAAGAGTGGAAATGAAAATAACAGCAACAGAATAAAAATACTAAGCAGTAGAATAAAAATATTAAAATAAAAAGCTGTGCTGAAAAANAAAANTNTNTCNGCAGATGNTGTCTTAGTTGATGGTTCATCACAATTTTTTCGGGCTTTCTTCCAGCTCAGAACACTTATAAACTCAAAAGGTTTTCCAACAGGAGCTATCTATGGATTTACAAACATAATAAGAAAGATAATTAAAGAATTTTCCCCACGCTATGTGGCAATAGCATGGGATTCACACAAAAAAATAAGAGCAGAAAAGTTCAAAGATTACAAAGCTACAAGGAGGAAAACACCAGATGACCTCCAAATTCAAATCCCATACATAAAAAAGATAATAGATGCTTACGGTTTCGCAAACTTTGAAATAGAAGGCCTTGAAGCAGATGATATAATAGCAAGCTTGAAAAATAAAATAAGACAGCAAAATCCAGAACTGAAAATCATAATCATAACATCAGACAAAGATATAATGCAAATAGTAGATGANAAAACTTATGTCTATGATCCACGAGCAGAAGAAAACGGAGAAACTCTTTTCACTCCGGAGAAGGTAAGGGAAAAATTTGGAGTAAGACCTGAACAAATTGCTGATTATCTTGCGTTAGTAGGAGATCAGATAGATAACATTCCTGGAATAAAAGGGATAGGACCAGAGGGAGCAAAAAAACTCCTTGAAAAGTTCAATTCGGTTGAACAAATTTTTGAGAAATTAGGAGAGGTAGATCTGAAATGGCGAAGATTACTTTTCGGTGAAAGACAAAATGCTCTTTTATACAAAGACCTAGCAAAACTCAAAATAGTAGATATTGAAATTGATATTGAATCTTTGAAACCAAAACCCCCAAAAATAGAAACATTAATTGAAATTTTCAAGGAACTTGAATTTTCCTCTTACCTGAAAGAACTATCTCAGGAACATCCAGCTTTATTTGATAAATTTGAC
>AWOA01000105.1 GCA_000494225.1 Candidatus Calescibacterium nevadense OTU 1 | reverse complement strand
AGGTTTTGACATAAGTTCAATGGCTCTTTCTCTGAAAAAGTTTTTATCTTTCGCTTTCCCTGAAAAATTGAATAAGAACTTATATTTTCCCTTTAAATTAAGGGGGAGATAGTTCATCGGATTTTCCTCTTCTTTTCCGAGAAGAAGGATATCAGGAGATGGTACATTTCCGTATCCATATTTTTTGATGAGTTTTTTTGCGAAGTTCCAAATCGAGATTTGATTTAGCTTTTCTGCATTCTCTTTATCTGAATTGAAGCTTACATGATAAATGTGCTGGACCAAAACAGAGGGTTTTAGAACTATTTTATATCCTTTTTCCCTTATTCTCAGAGAAAGGTCGAAATCTTCCATACCTAATATCAAGTTTTCATCAAGCATTCCGAGCTCTTGGATTTTCGATTTTCTTGTCGCAAAGCAAAATCCAAAGAAACTTCCTAAATCTTCTGAGTAATCGTTGTAAAAATATCTTAGAATATACGGTGTAATGTCTCCTGAGATCTTTGTAAATTTTATAAAGAATTGATAATGTGGCGCCTGATCACTTACAGGAGCAACCACGCATACATCATTATTTTCTTTTAGTTCTTTATAAAATATTTCAAGCCAGTCAGGAGTTACAACAATTGCATCAGGGTTTATAATGACTATGAATTCGTTTTTTGAAGCTTTTATGCCTTGATTTACAGCTTTTGCAAATCCAATATTTTCTTGGTTCAATATAACTTTAACATTTGGGAATTTTTTCTGGAAGTCAATAAGAATTTGGCGGGTCTTGTCTTTTGAGTTGTTATCTATTACTAAAATTTCATCAGAAACTTTTGAGTTTTCTAAAATTCTTTTAAGACATTCTTTTATTGTTTGTTCTGAGTTGTAGGTGATTATGATTATAGAAAAAGCTTCTCTTTTGTTTCTCATTTCAAAGTTATTTATAACATACTCTTGTGCACATTTTTTTATTTTATTGGAAATATTCTTAAAAATTTTTCTGTATTCTTCATTTCCGGTGTATTCAAGGCATGAGGCTATTTCTAAAATTAAAGTTTCATAAGGTTTTAAGATTTTGTGTTTTTTTATCTTATGCCTTACGTTGAAAAATTCAAGTGCATCGTCTTCTAAGAACCTTAATCTTTCTTCAAAGCCAATCGTATGAATATTTTTTCCCCATCTATAACTTTTTTCGTGATTCCTCATAAGGTATGTTATTTTGTCTGATAAAAAAACTTTTCCTCCCTTTCTTGCAAGTCCAAAATATGTGAAAGTATCAACGGTTGATATTAGTTCTCTTTCTTTGAAGCGGAATATATCAAAATCTAAATCTTTTTTCTTGAAAAGTGGAAATCCAGTTAAAGCAATTCCATTTATTATCATTTCTTTTATGAAATCATCCCAATCCATAAAACCTTTGAAGATTTCTGGGTATCTTAGGTAGAACTGGTTAAAAAGTGCGAGATTTGGTATAACATTTAAATTTTCACCTATGAAAGCTCCTTTTCCTGTTGCCAATTTTACGTCTTCATATTCCGTAAGAGGTTTGGCCAGTTCCTCTAATGCCCAGGGTGTAAGTAAATCGTCATCGGGTAAAAATTGGATAAGATCTCCATCAGCCATATGAAGTAGTTTCTTGTAATTTTCTACTGAACCTATGTTTTCTTTGTTTTTTTCGTATTTTATGAATTTGTGTTCTTTTGCAAACTCGTATACTATTTTTTCTGTTTCAGTGTTTTTCTCTGGGTCATTATCAGATATTATTACTTCATAAGGTTTTAGAGTTTGATTTACTACACTCAAAAGGCATTGTCTCAACCAGTGAGGTCTCTTATAAGTTGGAATAAGAACTGAGATTTTCATGGCTTCATTTTTAATGGATTTATATTATTTTATTCCATCTTTTAATTATAATATTTTTTAATTTTATCAATTTTCAGATCAAACTATGAAAAATTAGATGAAGGATTTTTAGAATTAAATTTTATGAGTTCTGAATATTTGCTCGTTTGCTCGAAGCTATTTAAAAGGTTAAGGATCTAAGAAATTTTAGAATTTAAGGTATGAGAGTTTTAGGTATAAAGAGAATTGAATTTTCAGGAAACGAAATCGTTTTGGATATTATATCAGATGAGGGGAGTGAAATTTCTTTGAAAATAAATCCTTTGTTTTTCCCTGCTTTTGCTGCAACAATATATAAAGCGGTTGAAAACTTTAAAAACTTTTATTTTTCGCTGAATATAAAAAACTATAATGAAATACTTTTTCAAGATATATACAGAAACTTTATTCTCCCCTACAAATTAATGGGATTTGAGGAAGATTTTAGGAAAAAGATAAAAGAACTTGTCTATTTTCAGGTGCAAAACAATTTTCAAAATAGGGTCGTTGTTGTTCAGAGTATTATAGATAAATTCAACTTTAAAAGCTATCTTGAAATAGGAGTTGAAACTGGTTTCTCTTTCTTTCAGATTCAGGCTCAAAAAAAGTTTGCAGTTGATCCAAATTTCAAGATTTCAGGTGGTTTCAAAGACTCCGAAAATGAGAGATTTTTTCAAATGACGAGTGATGATTTCTTTGAAAGATTTGCAGAGAAAGTTTTACCTGGAGAAGGAGTTGATATTGTGTTCATAGACGGACTTCATACCTTTGAGCAATCTTTAAAGGATGTGCAAAACTCCTTGAAATTTTTATCTCCAAGAGGTTTTATAGTAATGCATGATTGCCTACCTCATAATTTCCCATCTTCTTTACCTTCTCTTGAAGAAGCGGTAAAGCACCCTGATTTTGATGGGGGGTGGAGCGGTGATGTATATAAAACTATAATTTACCTTAGAACTTTTTTCAAAGACCTTTTTGTTGCTGTCTTAAACTGCGATCATGGAGTAGGGATTATAAAAAGGGGAGAACCTGAGAATACTCTCAATCTTACATTAGATGAGATAAGGAACATTGATTTTTTCAAGCTTATGGAGAGGAAAGAGGAACTTTTGAACTTAAAAAGTTGGGAATGGTTTTCAAATTGGCTATCTTTTTTTGATGTTCAGTCTTCAATTATTTCCCATACATTATTTTTCAAGATACATTTTGTTATTCCTCCTGTTGGAGACAGAACAGAAAATGCTATAAAGTCATTTCCGCATTTGAGATAAACTGTGCCAGATAGGTCTTTAAGTCCCTTTGGAGAGAATTTAAAAGACGTTTTTATTGAAGGAGTTCCAGGAGAATTTGAACAAGCTCTTATGTTTATATCGGGTGCTGAAATTTTCGCAAATATTTTGTATTGATGCAAACCTTCGCCATAATCTATCAATGCTTTACCGTCTTGAAAAATTACTTTTACCTCGTTGTATTTCAAAGCAAGTGTTTTTGCCTCAGAAAATATTTTCTCTACCATAGTATATGTTGATTTCGTTCCGCATTCCATTTTAGGTTTTATTATGAAAAAGAAAAAAAGAGCCCCTGCTGAAAGCGAAATAATAAACCTCAAAATAAGCATACAAACTCACTTTAAATATTATCCTTAAAATATTATTCTTATCTCCTAAAAATTCAAAAAAATAGCTTCCCTAAATATAATCTTTCAAAAACGTAATCTATCAGGCAGAAAATCCTAAAATTAAAATTAAAAATTAATTAATTAGATAATAAAATCAATTTGTTTCTGATTTCAATATGGGGGAAGAGCAACTTTTAGGCATCTATGAGGGAAAAACCGTTTTAGTGACGGGTGATACGGGGTTTAAAGGCTCCTGGTTAGTGATATGGCTTTTACATCTTGGAGCAAATGTTATAGGCTATGCTCTTCCGCCAAAAAATAAAAATGATAACTTTGTAATTTGTGCATTAGATAGGAAAATAACTCATATTGACGGAGATATAAGAGATTACGAATTTTTAATTGAAGTTTTATCAAAGTATAAGCCAGAGATAGTTTTTCATCTTGCAGCCCAATCTTTAGTTTTGGAATCCTATAAAGACCCTCTTTATACATTCCAAACTAATGTTATGGGAACTGTAAATTTGCTTGAAGCAGTAAGAAATACTCCATCTGTTAAGGTTGCTGTTATTGTGACAAGTGATAAATGCTATGAAAACCAAGAATGGATTTATGGATATAGAGAAATAGACCCTCTTGGTGGGAAGGATCCTTATAGTGCCTCGAAAGGAGCGGCAGAAATAGTTACTTCGTCTTATATTCGTTCGTTTTTTTCTCGTGATGGGACTCCAAATGTAGCATCTGTGAGAGCAGGTAATGTTATAGGTGGTGGTGATTGGGCGGAAAATAGGATTTTTCCTGACTGCATGCGTGCTTTACTTTCTGGAAAACCTATTGTTGTGAGAAACCCTGATGCCGTGAGACCTTGGCAACATGTTTTGGAACCGCTATACGGATATTTACTTTTGGGATCGCTTTTATATACAAAAGGTAAAGAGTTTTCGGGTCCTTGGAATTTTGGACCTTTATCTAAAAACATGGTTTCTGTTCGCAAACTCGTTGAAGAAGTAATCAAACAGTGGGGAGGGGGGGGAATACATTGTAATGAAAGATGAAAATGCTCCTGAGGAAGCTGGAATTTTGCATCTTGACATATCAAAAGCGGTAAATAAATTAGGGTGGTATCCGGTTTTGGATTTCAGGCAAACTATAAAACTTGCAATAGAAGAGTATAAAGTTGATGGTATAAGTTCTGACGAAATTTTTAATCAAAGAATTGAGCATATAGATGAATATATTGAATTGAGGAGGAAAATTGTGTATGAAGTGTAGAATATGTAGTATTAATTTAGAAGAACCTTTTTTATCTCTTGGCAAATCTCCTGTTGCTAATTCTCTTTTGACAAAAGAGGATTTACATAAGATGGAAATGTTTTTTCCTTTGGATTTATATGTATGTGAAAAGTGTTGGCTTGTTCAGCTTGAAGAGTTTGAAACACCTGAAAAAATTTTCTCTTCTGACTATCCATATTTTTCGTCTTACTCTGAAAGCTGGCTCAAACACTGCAAGGACTACGCTGAAATGATGATAGAAAAGTTAGGTTTGAGTGAAAAGTCATTCGTATTGGAAGTGGGGAGTAATGATGGTTATCTTCTGCAATACTTCAAGGCGCGCNATATTCCGGTTTTGGGAGTTGAACCGGCAGAAAATGTCGGAAGGGTAGCAATAGAAAAGGGCATTCCAACCGATATTACATTTTTCAATACCTCGTATGCAAAAAAACTGAAAGAAAAAGGAAAATTGGCAGATCTGATTATTGGCAACAATGTTTTGGCGCATAATCCGAATTTGCATGATTTTGTTGAGGCTATNAAAATTGCATTAAAACCAGATGGAATTATTACTATGGAATTTCCACATTTGATGAAACTTATTCAAGAAAACCAATTTGATACAATTTACCATGAGCACTTCTCTTATTTTTCCTTTTATGCAGNCAAGAAACTTTTTTCTTTGCATGAGCTTGAAATTTTTGATGTTGAAGAAATTCCAACTCATGGGGGTTCTCTTCGCATATATGCCAAACACAAAGAAAAAATTTTATCNTCTACAAAAAGAGTAGAGGAGTTATTGGAGAAGGAGAAAGATTTTGGTATTTTTGATCTGCAAACATATCACAATTTCAAGAATAAGGTAGAGGCGACAAAAAGAGCTTTTTTGCTTTTTCTTATACGGGCAAAAAAATGAGGGGAAAAAAGTAGTGGGCTATGGGGCTCCTGCAAAGGCATCAACGCTCCTTAATTACTGTGGAGTAAGAACTGATTTTATCGACTACACCGTGGATAAAAATCCTCACAAGCAAGGCAAATTTATTCCTGGCGTTCATATTCCTATCAAGCATCCTGATAAAATAAAGGAAGATAAACCCGACTATGTTGTAATTTTTCCCTGGAACATAAAGGATGAAATTATGGAACAACTCAAATATATCCGCGAATGGGGGGGAAAGTTTGTAGTTCCTATACCTGAATTGAGAGTTTATTAAAAAGCAAATAGAAGATGATAAAATTTTATTTATTTTTATAAATTTTTATTTTTTTTTCATAAAAATGAGGTTTATTGAAACAGATTTGAAGGGTGCTTATATTATTGAGTTAGAGCCGAAAGAAGATGAGCGTGGTTTTTTTGCTCGCATTTTCTGCCAAAATGAATTTAAAAAAAATGGGATTGATTTTAATATAGTTCAATGCAACATATCATACAACAAAAAGAAAGGAACAATTCGTGGTATGCATTATCAGGTTGAACCCTATGAAGAAGCAAAGTTAGTAATTTGTATAAAGGGAGCAATATACGATGTAGCCATTGATTTAAGAGAAAACTCACCAACTTACGGTCAGTGGGTAGCGGTGGAGTTGTCGGAAGAAAATAAAAAGATGTTTTTAATACCGAAAGGATTTGCTCACGGGTTTCAAACTCTAACCGACAATTGTGAAGTTTTATATTTGATGTCTGAATTTTATTCTCCGGAACATTCGGCAGGTGTTCGTTGGGACGACCCTTTTTTTAATATAAAATGGCCACTTGAACCCTCCGTCATTTCGGAAAAAGACAAAAATTGGCCGTTATGGAAGGGGAACCAAAATTCTATCAAGTTCGCAAAGTAAATAAATTATAATGTAAATTTATTTTTTTATTGAAAAAGTATTTTTTGATATTGGAATTCTGTGGGGGTGATTTCTTAATGGTAAGAATCTTGGTCACCGGTGCGAGTGGTTTTATCGGAAGATATACTATACCGTTATTAGTAGATAAAGGATATGAGGTTCATTCTATTTATTATAGCCGTAAACCGGACTTTGAATATGATCGTAATAAAAATTTATTCTTACACTTTTGTGATCTTTTGAACTTAGCAAAGGTAAAGGAACTAATTTCTGAAATAAAACCAACACATCTTTTACATTTTGCCTGGTGTACATCCCATAAGAGATATTGGACAGATTGGGAGAATATAAGGTGGGTTCAAGCAAGTTTGGAATTATTTTTTAACTTTGCGGAAAATGGAGGGGAGAGAGCGGTAGTTGCTGGAACTTGTGCAGAATATGATTGGAGCTACGGATTCCTCTCAGAATATATTACACCAGAAAAACCGAAGACTTTATATGGAATTTGTAAAAATAGCCTTTACAGAATTCTATCTCAATTTTCTAATCAGGCAGGCATTAGCCTTGCGTGGGGAAGAATATTTTTTGTCTATGGGCCTTATGAGCATCAAGAACGTTTGGTACCATCTGCTATAATTTCGCTTATAAAAGATGTTCCCAAATTTTCATTTCATGGAAACAAAATAAGGGATTTCCTTTATGTAGAAGATGTTGCATCAGCTTTTTCTAGCATATTAGAAAGCAATGTAGAAGGACCAATAAATATTGCTTCCGGACAACCTTTATCTATTAAAACTATAGTATATACTATATCAGAGCTTTTGGGTAAAACAAATACAAAGCTTGAAATAATATCTGAAACAGACGATGACCCTGTATTTTTAGTTGCGGATGTTCGTAGGCTTAAAAATGAGGTAGGATGGGAACCGAAAGTGGACCTTGAAAAAGGTTTAATGATAACTATTGAATGGTGGAAAAGAAGATTGGGACAAAAATAAAATTAAAATTTGCAATTTATAAGGTCTTAACAAAATAAAGGCGACCATTTTATCTTTTATTTAATTTTTCTATATTTTTTATATCTTTTAACTATTATTTATTAATAAGAAGTAAAGTTTCATAAATTTTGAAGCACTCTGGAAGGTTCAAGCAAGTAACCCAATATGAAAGTATTGGGAAATTGAAACAGGTATCTAATGAAAAATTTCGAATATCGAAAATGGTGCAAAATAGTGTTGCAAAATTTTTGCTCTTTTACTTAATTAATTTTTAATAATTTATAAATTTAAAAATTTAATTAATATATATTTTTTTTTACTGTAAGATGTAGTAGGTTTTAGGAGCGGTAAAATTTTTTGACTAGTTGCTAAAATAAAAAAAATAAAAAAATGATGAGCAATGAATGACCGTAAGGTTAGGAATTGTCCCGTTTGTGAAAGTTCTAACCTTGAATTCATATATCAACTCACAAGTGTTCCTATGCAAAATAAGATTTATGAAACCCTTGAAAAAGCGCTGGAAGAAAGTATGTTAAAGATTAACCTATATGGATGTAAGAATTGCAGTTTTGTGTTCAACGCTGATTTTGATTCTAAAAGTGTAGATTATTCTTCTGATTATGACAATACCCAAGAATACTCTCGTTATTTTTTGAGATATATTGAAAAACTTGGTAAAAAATTGATAAAAAAATACGATTTGAAAAACAAAAGTGTATTGGAAATAGGTT
>AWOA01000104.1 GCA_000494225.1 Candidatus Calescibacterium nevadense OTU 1 | reverse complement strand
TAAGGAAGTTGGTCTGTATTCAGCAGCTGTTAAGTTAGTTGAAGTTTGGCATTTTATACCAATGATAGTTGCTCAATCGTTGTTTCCGGCAATTGTAAGTGTGTATGATAATAAAAATGAATTTTACAATAGGCTAATGAAATTGTCGTGTTTACTTGGATACTTAGGATTAGCTCTTTCTTTATCATTAAGTATATTTTCCAGCTTTATAGTTTTTAAACTTTATGGATCTAAGTATTTAGGATCGGAATCAATACTTAGCATAGCAGCTTTTTCTTTGTTCTTCTTATTTTGGATGTCCGGGGTAAGTAGGAGACAAGCTATTGATTTACAAATCGTAGCTTTATTGGCAACTATCTTTTCTGCAATCTGTAATGTTGTATTTAATTTATTATTTATTCCTCAGTTTGGGGCAAAAGGTGCTGCACTGGGTACTGTTTTATCACAATTTATGGCTGGTCCGTTCTTTGGTTTTTTGCACCCTAAGTCTAGGGAGAATGTTTTAATAGCGGTTAAAGGACTTGTTTTACCTTTTAAGGGGTTTAAATCATGAAAATTGTACATTTAATGGTCTTAGAAAAGTTTATACCTTCCTTTATTAAATTTATAAATGATCATTTTAACCCTGAAGAACATTTGTTTATAATATTTGGCAAGCCTAGAACAAAATATGGGATGGACATAAAAGTAAAAAATGTTTTGTGGTTAGATAGTAAATGGAAAATTTTTGATTTATTAAAATTTCTATATAGTGCTAATAAAATAATCATCCATGGTCTATGGGTAGAAAAGCTAAATCAACTCTTATTTATTCAACCTTGGTTGTTGAAAAAATGTTATTGGGTAATGTGGGGAGGCGATTTTTATTTTCCACAAAAGCAGAGTAAAATTAAAAAAGAATTAATAAAAAAAATTAGGCATGTTGTTACATATATTGATGGTGATGTCGATTATATTAAGGAAAACTATGGAGCAAATCCTGTTTATCATAAATGTTTTATGTATTTAAGTAATATTTTTGATGAAAACAGATATCAAAAATGTGAGAAGATAAATAAAAATGAACTTTGGATTTTGATAGGTAATTCAGCTGATGAAACAAACAGACATGAATTTGTTTTTTCAAAATTGAAGAAAATTAAAAATGAAAAAATAAAACTGATCGTTCCTTTGTCCTATAGTGGCGGCGAAGAATACAAAAGTAAAGTGATTGAGATAGGCAAAAAGGAATTTGGAGAAAGATTTGTTCCTCTCACAAAATTCTTGTCGTATGAAGAATATCTTAATATACTATATAATGTAGATATAGCAATATTTGCACACAATAGGCAACAAGGTATGGGGAATACAATTCAATTGTTAGGATTGGGTAAAAAGGTTTATCTTAATAGGGATACATCTCAGTGGAGATTGTTTGAAGATTTAGGGATTAAGGTTTATGATGTTAACGGAGAGATTGACTTAAGTATAAATAATGAAGAGCTTGAAAATAATAAAGAATTAATTAAGAATTTTTTTTCGGAAAAAAATTTAATTTCACAGATGAAGGAAATTTTCAGGTATGAGTAAGAAAGAAAAAATCATAATATATGGGAAAGGTGATTTTGCTAAATTAATGAAGTACAATTTTGAAAGGTATTCCGAATGTGAAATTGTAGCTTTTTGCGTTGATAATGATTTTAAGGATAGTGACCAGTTTTGTAATCTTCCGCTCATATCAATTGATGAACTTCCTAATAAATATAATCAAAGCGAGTATAAAATATTCGTTGCAGTTGGATACTCTAACATGAGAAATAGAAAGATTATGTATGAAAAAATTAAAACTTTAGGATATACATGTGTAAATTATATAAGTCCAAAGGCTATTATAGATCCTACAGTAAAAATAGGAGAAAATAATGTTATATTAGACGGCGTTATAATAGAACCATTTGTTGAGATTGGGGATAACAATATAATATGGTCAGGATGTATTATATGTCATAATGTAACAATATTATCGCATTGTTTTATTGCTGCACAATCTTTAATTGGTGGATTCTCAGTTATAAAAAATAACTGTTTTATTGGTTTTAATTCGACTATAGTTCAAAATATTATAGTAGAAGATGAAACTCTTGTTGGAGCTAAATCACTAGTTTTAAATAACACGGAAAAATACTCAAAATATTACGGTATACCTGCAAGGAAAATTTCGCAACATGAATACGAGGGGATAAAAATAATAAAAAAGGATTAATAAAAAAGGATGTAAAGCTATGAAAGTAGCCATTCTACAACCAAATTACATACCATGGAAAGGTTATTTTGATATTATCAATTTAGTAGATATATTTGTAGTATATGATGATGTCCAATACACAGTCAGAGATTGGCGAAATAGGAATAGAATTAAAACAAAGAATGGTCTAATTTGGTTAACTATACCTGTAGATGGTTCACAAAATAAATTAATAAAGGATGTAAAAGTTGCAGATTCAAAATGGGCAATTAAACATTGGAAAACCTTGGTGGCAAATTACTCAAAAGCAGCTTTCTTTAAAGAATTTAAAGATCTATTTGAAGAGCTCTATATGAATTGTAAAGAGAAATATTTATGGGAAATCGATCTAAAATTTATAATACACATTAATAATATACTTAACATTAAAACCAAGATAATTCTTTCTTCAGAAATAAACTATAATCGAAGCTTAAAAAAAACGGAGCGACTGATAGATATACTAAAAGTTTTAAATGCTTCTTCATACCTGTCTGGACCTTCAGCGAAGAACTACATTGATGAAGAATTGTTTAGAAAGGAAAACATAAATTTAGAGTGGATGGATTATACTGGTTATCCTGAATATCCACAACTATATCCTCCTTTTGTACATGAAGTTAGTATTGTAGATTTAATTTTTAACACTGGATATTATGCAGCAAACTATATGAAATCTTTTAGACGTGGTGAACAGAAATGATTTACAAAATCCCTTTCAACAAACCATGCTATACTGGCAACGAAGATAAATATGTACTTGATGCTATGAGGAGCTCTCAAATTTCTGGTAATGGTCCTTACACAAAAAGATGTGAAAAGTGGTTTGAGGAAAATTTGCAATGTAAAAGAGCACTATTAACTCCATCTTGTACACATGCTTTGGAAATGGCAGCGATGTTAATTGATATAAAACCTGGTGATGAAGTAATTATGCCTTCTTATACTTTTGTATCTACCGCAAATGCCTTTGTTCTAAGAGGAGCAAAAATAGTCTTTGTTGATATAAGACCTGATACTATGAATATTGATGAAAACCTTATAGAAAATGCAATTACTGAAAGAACAAAAGCAATCTGTGTTGTTCACTATGCGGGTGTTGGCTGTGAAATGGATAAAATAATTGAAATAGCTAAGAAATATAATCTCTATGTTATAGAAGATGCCGCCCAAGGCATGATGGCCAGATATAAAGAAAAACATCTTGGGACCATAGGACACCTTGGATGTTATTCATTCCATGAAACGAAAAACTATACAAGTGCTGGGGAAGGAGGACTTCTAATTATAAATGATGAAAGATTTATAGAAAGAGCAGAAATAATAAGAGAAAAGGGAACTAATAGAAGCCAATTTTTTAGAGGTATGGTTGATAAGTACACATGGGTTGATATTGGTAGTAGCTATTTAATGAATGATGTAAGTGCAGCTTATTTATGGGGTCAACTAGAAAAAGCTGATCATATACATGAGTTTAGACTGAAGGCTTGGAATTTTTATAAAGAATCTTTAATCGCTTTGGAAAAAGAGGGAATTATAGAATTACCAAAGATTCCGCCAGAATGTGAACATAATGGACATATATTTTACATCAAAGTAAAAGATATCAAAGTGAGAACAAAGTTATTAGAATTTTTAAAATCAAGCGGAATTCTTGCTGTTTTTCATTATGTTCCGTTACATTCTTCTCCGGCAGGATTAAAGTACGGAAGATTTCATGGAGAAGATAAATTTACTACAAAAGAAAGTGAGCGGTTGATAAGGTTGCCTTTGTTTTATGGCATTAAGAATGTTGAAATTGAGGAAGTTGTAGATAGGATTTACAAATTCTATGGTATAGGAGGTTAAGTTGTGAATAAAATTACCGTTCCTTATAACATTAATAGGAAAGCTCAAAGGATATTTGAAAAAGGAGAAGTATTTGTCCTACCATGGGGTGTAAGATATTTTGGAAGATTTAATAAATATATTTATGCAGCAGGATTAATTAGTTTTTACAATGAGGTAAAGAGGAAACATAAACATGTTTCTTTATGTTTGGAAAATTATTTTCCATTCTTAGCTAAGCTAAACACAAAAACCAAATTGAAATTTTTGGGGTTTGTATCAAAACTTATTCTTTTCTTATTTTCACCTTTTATCACAGATTTTAGGCTTATAATACTCTATGGGGGATATCATGAAGAATATAAAGCCATCACAACATCATCCAAATAGGGATATTGTGAACTTTCTTGTATATAAATATGCTGATTATTTCTTGTTGAAGTTTAGAACATATTATAAAGGTACATTAGTTGATCTTGGATGCGGTGAAGCACCATACAAAGACTTCTTTTTACAATATGTAGATAAGTACATAGGAGTTGACTGGACAAATTCATTACATAATATTAAAGCAGATGTTATATCAAACTTAAACGAAAAAATAGACTTACCAGATGAAATCGCGGATGTAGTAATCGCACTTTCTGTTATGGAACACTTGTGTGAACCTCAAGTTTTTTTGAATGAAAGTTTTAGAATTCTCAAGAAGGGGGGGGTAATGATACTTCAAGTTCCTTTCCAGTGGTGGGTTCATGAAGAACCTTATGATTATTTTAGATTTACTCCTTATGGCTTAAAATATATGTTAGAAAAAGCTGGGTTTAAAAATATAGAGATATACCCTACAGGTGGATTTTTTACTATGTGGTTTTTAAAGTTAAATTATTTTTTGGCAAGAAATTGTAGAAACAGGTTCACAGTAAAATTTAAGATCTACAAAATTTTAGATTTGATATTAACACCTATATATTTTTCAAATCAACTTATAGCGCCTATTTTGGATAAGTTGGATAGAAGAAAAGAGCTGGAAACTTCTGGATATTGGGTTGTGGCGAAAAAGGAAAATTAAATTTTGTGGAGTTAAGTTATGATTCTTGCCCCCATTGTTCTTTTTACATATAAACGCCCGTGGCATACAAGGCAAACAATAGAGGCACTGCAGAAAAATCATCTTGCAAGTGAAAGTGTGACCTTCATTTTCAGTGATGGGCCTAAAACCGAAGAGGATGAACCGAAGGTAGAAGAAGTTAGAAAATTTCTTAAAACTATTCAAGGCTTTAAACAAATAGAAATAATAGAGAGAGAAAAAACTGGGGGTTAGCTAAAAATATTATAGATGGAGTTACAAAAGTTGTTAATGAATATGGAAAGGTAATAGTCTTGGAGGATGATATAGTAACATCGCCTTCTTTCTTGAAATTTATGAATAAGGCATTAAATAGATTTGAAGATAAAGAAAAAGTTATGCATATTTCAGGTTATATAAATCCTATAAAAACAGAAGGACTACCAGATACTTTTTTTATAAAACTAACTTCTGGCTGGGGTTGGGCAACTTGGAAGAGAGCATGGAAATTCTTTGAAAGAAACCCTCAAAAGCAAATTAATTCACTCACTAAAGATCAGATAAAAGATTTTAACTTAAATAATTCTTATGATTATTGGTCTCAATTGGTTTTAAATTATGAAGGCAAACTTTATACATGGGCAATATTCTGGTATCTTAGTGTTTATTTAAATAACGGTTTAGGCTTGCATCCACGAGAGTCTTTGACTAAGAATATTGGCACCGATGCAAGCGGTACTCACTTCAAAGCAAAAACGAGCATGTTTGATGTTGAACTTTCAACAAAAGATAATTGGAATTTTCCTGATATAATAGAAGAGCACACTCTTGCCAGAAAGAGACTTGAGGAATATTTTAATAGAATAAAACCACCAATATGGAGAAGACTTGCCTCTAAAGTATTACCAAGAAAAGTGAAAGATAAAATTAAATCATTTGGAGGTAAGTTTTTATGAAGTGGTTAAAGGTGTTACGCAGAGCTATCAAGAAACCTAACTGGTATAACTTAAGAACTACGGATTGTTTTATAGTAACCCAAACCTTAAATTTTATTTATGATGTAAAATCTGCAGTTAAGGGTATTTTTCACATGCTTAAAGATGGTGGTATAATATTAGCAACTGTTGCTGGAATTTTTCAAATAAGCCGATACGATATTGAATTAAGCAATAATCTATTTAATGAGATTAAAAACTTAATAAGGGAAAAATGAAAATCTTACACATAGTGGCAGGTGATTTAAACGAGGGAGCCGCAAGAGGAGCATATTGGTTGCATACTGCGCTTAAAGAGCTTGGAATTGAGAGTAAAATTTTAACAAATAGTAAAGATACATTAGGCGATCCTNATGTAATCACAACAGCAAAAACAAAAAAAGACAAAGCTTTTAATATGCTTCTAAGTCAGCTTGATAACTTACTTTTAGTTTTTTATCCTAAAAGAAAAAGAGTTATTTTTAGCACAGGAATGTTCGGAATAGATTTTACAAAAACAAGAGAATACCAAGAGGCGGACATAATCCACCTGCACTGGATAAACGGCGGATTTGTTAATATTAAACATCTTTCCAAGATAAATAAACCCATAGTTTGGACTATGAGGGACATGTGGCCATTTACTGGAGGGTGTCACTACTCTATGGGATGTGAAAACTACAAAACAGGCTGTGGTAATTGTGTACAACTACAAAGCAATAGTTCATACGACTTATCAAAATTTATTTTAAATCGAAAGAAAAAATATCTTCCTAAAAATATGAAAATAGTTGGCATTAGCCGTTGGTTAAGTAATAAGGCAAAAGAAAGCGAACTTTTTTCTAAGTTTGATGTGCGAACTATTCCGAATAATATAAATACCCGTGAGTTTTTCCCAGTTGATAAAAAAATAGCAAGAGAGATCCTTGGCATAAAAACAGACAAAAAAGTTATATTAACAGGATCTATAAATGTANGTGATTTTTATAAGGGCTTTAGTAAGTACCTAGAGGCTGTAAAAACCTTGGATAAAGATAAATATTTTTTGTGTTTTTTTGGAAAGTTAAATAAAGATTTAATAGCAGTAATAGATGGTTTGGGATTTGAGTACAAAAGTTTTGGATATCTAAATGACAATATTTCTCTAAGGCTTGTGTATAGTTGTGCAGATGTGTTTGTGGCACCAAGCTTGATGGAAGCTTTTGGTAAGACAGTGGCTGAGGCTATGGCATGTGGNACTCCTGTAGTTTGTTTTGATGAGACTGGACCAAAAGATATAGTTGATCATAAACAAAGTGGCTACTTGGCCAAACCCTTTGAAAGTCAAGATTTGGCGAATGGTATAGAGTGGGTTTTGAATGCTCCAAACTATGATGAACTATGTAAAAACGCCAGAGAAAAAGTGGTGCGAGAGTTTGATAGTATTGTTGTAGCTAAAAAGTATGTGGAGCTTTATAAGGAGTTACTCAATGATAACCTTAAATAGCAAAGAAGAATTTGCAGACCAATTTATTTCAAATCCACTTGAAAATGGTTTTGATTTTATGAAAGAAAAAGAGTTAAAATTTTATATTTCGTAATTATTACTCGAAGATGGACAGTTTGTAGATAGTGATCAGAAGATAGATTTTCATGAGATGTCTTTAAAGTTGAAAATTGGTGAAAAAAAGTAAGAAATCTTATATATGAAGTAGAGCTGAAGTATAAAAACGAAAACAATTTTGAAAAAGAACTTATAAAGATTATAGAAAAAGGTAGGTATGAAGTGGTGAATAGTAAGATAAAGTCTGCAGTGCACAACACACTGCTAAATCAATATTTTGAAAATGAAATTTGGAAGCTCGATGGCGTGAGTGATGGAGGCTTTGCTAAACACATGGTAACCATTAGTAAAGCGTACCGGTCAAAAGACCGAAAATATGCTCTTTGATTCTATAGAGCCAGTAAAAATTCTAAAAAGGTTATTTGACTTGTAAAATGATTTAATATTAATGTGCAATCAGCTTATTTGAAAATTCCTCACGATAAAATTATTTTGTGAAGAGGAATAAAATGGATAATACAATGTGCTCGGACGAAAAATGTGGTACGGCAACACTGCTTTATAAAATTGTGAACGATGAATACTTAATGTTAAGTGAAGATGGCAAGATAAAAAATGGGTGTAAATACGATATCAATATCCCAGAACTGAAAATCCAAAACTCAAAATTTATTGGAAAACCCGAAGATAAATTCGAAACGCTTCT
>AWOA01000103.1 GCA_000494225.1 Candidatus Calescibacterium nevadense OTU 1 | reverse complement strand
TTACAACATTATTTTGAATTTGTCCTCACGTTTGAAGATACAGGTGAACGAAAACCTTCACCAAAACCGTTTATGATGGCGCTTGAACGGTTAGGGACACAGCCTAAGGAAACACTTATGATTGGTGACTGGGCTGAACGCGATATTGTTGGTGCAAAACAGTTAGGTATTTGGACAGTTTTCGCACGATACGGAGATGAGTTTAACACACAAAATTCAGGTGCTGATTTTGAAATCACAGATATAATCCAACTGTTGGATGTAATTGAAAGAATAAAAGAAAAAGACCAGTTGTTATTGTTTGATAAGGAAGGTAATAAAAAATGAAGGTTTACGGAGTAATTGACAGAATTGAAGATGGAAAAATTGTAGTTGTAAATTTAGTTGATAGAAGCGGTAGCATGTATTTACCAAAAGAAATGTTTAATTTTAAAATATATGAAGGGTTATGGTTAGTGATAGAGATCAATCCTGATGAAAAGAAAACAAATGAGATGAGGTTAAAAATAAAAAGGTTGCAAGAAAAACTATTGAAAAGAAAGAAATGAAATGTCAAAAATTATAAAGTTTGTTTTATTTATTCTTCTCTTTTTTCTTACCTTTTGTTTTTCTTCTCTATTAAAGGTATATTTTATTGATGTTGGTCAAGGTGATGCTGCTTTTATAATAACACCGAATAACTATACAATACTTGTTGACGCAGGCGACCGAGATGAGTTTCATGATTATGGTAAAGATGTATATTCTTTTATTAAAGATCAACTAAAAATTAATAAAATAAATGTTGCATTAATATCACATCCACATAAGGACCATATCGGTGGGATGATATACATTTTGTCAAATATGAAAGTAGAAAAATTTTATGATCCTGGTTTCCCATATCCGTCATTAGTATATTTTGAACTTCTTGAAATTGTTAACAAAAAAAAGATAAAGTATTATTTAGCACGAGGTGAAACTTATATAGATCTTGATCCACAAGTAGAGATAAAAATTCTTTACCCACCGAAAAATTTTGTTTTTGATACACCAAACGATAATTCTGTTGTATTAAGGATTAGGTATAAAGAAATATCTGTTTTGTTTACGGGCGATATAGAAGCAAATGCAGAGAAAGTTATTGTTAAAAAATATAAAAACAGGCGAAAAGAAATAAGTTCAAACATACTCAAAGTGCCACATCATGGATCTTCAACTTCTTCAACATACGAATTTATAAAACTTGTAGAACCAGAGGTAGCAATAATTTCTTGTGGAAGAAGCAACAGGTTTGGACATCCTCATTATAGAATCCTAAGACGTTACGAAGATTATGGAGTAGAAATTTTTCGTACTGATATAGACGGGACAATAGAAGTTATTATTGATGGAGAAGATTACAAAATTAACAAGTTTATGTATAGCAACTAAAAAATTAAGTTGGTGGTAAAAACAATGGACGGGCTTAAAATGATTAAAACAAGAAGAAGTATAAGAAAATACATAAAAAAAGAAATACCGGACGAAATTATTACTGAAATAATTGATTGTGCAAGGTTAGCCCCAACGGCAAATAATAAACAACCATGGTTGTTTGTTGTTATAAAAAATGAAGAGTTGAAAAAACAAATTGCTGAAATTACAGACTATGGTAAGTTTATAAAAGATGCTAATTGTTGTGTAGCAGTCTTTTGTGAAGATACAAAATATTATCTTGAGGACGGTTGTGCTGCTACTGAAAACATTTTGCTTGCCGCATGGTATTTTGGTATAGGTAGCTGTTGGGTTGCCGGAGATAAAAAGTTTTATGCTGAAAAAATTAAAGATCTGTTAGGTGTTAAAAAAGAATATAAATTAGTAAGCATAATCTCTTTAGGTTATCCTGATGAAATAGAATTAAAAAATGTACAAAAAGTAAAAAAGAAAAGTTTGAAAGAAGTTATGATTGTTAAAAAATAGTTTTATGAAAAGCAATGTAAAATTTGAATATTCAGCTGGCGGTATTGTTGTTAACGATAATAAAGAAGTTTTGTTGATAAAAACAAAAAATTTAAAGAATGAAACAGTTATCACTTTTCCAAAAGGACATATTGAAAAAAATGAATCTGCTTTAGAAGCGGCTATGCGTGAAGTGAAAGAAGAAACAGGTGTTGAAGCATCTGTAATAAAAAAAATTAAAGATGTTGAATATTGGTTTGTTCATCAAGGACAAAAAGTTCATAAAAAAGTTTCTTGGTTTTTGATGAAACCTGTTAAGATTGGCAAATCAAAAAATGTTGAAGTTGATGAAGTTTTTTGGTATGATATAAATAAAGTAGACCAAATTCTTTCGTACAAATCAGATAAAGAATTAATTGCTGAAGTAAAAAATTTAATTTAAGAGGTAAAAAAACTATGCAAAAACAAGAAAAACAAAAATATACTTTTGAACAAGCTTTACAACGACTTGAAGAAATTGTTAACAAACTTGAATTAGGTAATGTTCCACTTGAAGAAACAATTAGTTTGTTCCAAGAAGGAATGGAGTTGATAAATTTTTGTAATCAAAAACTTGAAGAAGTGAAACATAAAGTTGAAATCGTAGTAAGGACAAAAGAAGGTTTTACTTTACAACCTTTTGATGTAAAAACAGGGTATAAAAATCAGTTAGAGGAAAAAGAAGAAATTGATGAGATTGAAAAAGATGAGGAAGAAGATGAAGGATTGTTCTGAGTTGTTAGAAAAAGATACAAAGTGGTTTTCAGACAAGTTTAAAATTTTGGTAGAAAACTATCTACAAGATTTACAACACAGATATAAAAAAATCGTTTTTTATTCGTTATTTCCTGGTGGGAAACGTATTCGACCTTTGTTAATGTTTGCTTGTGGGAAAATGTTGGGAATAAAAAAAACTTGTCTTTTTTATCCAGCAGCTGCTGTTGAACTTATCCATAACTACTCTCTTATACATGATGACCTTCCTTGTATGGACAATTCTGATTACCGAAGAAACAAGTTAACTGTTCATAAAAAATTTGGTGAAGCATCCGCAGTTCTTGTAGGTGATGCCCTGTTAACATTAGCATTTGAAGTTTTATCTAACTGGAATGAAGAACCTGAGATTAAAGTTAAAGTGATAAATTTGTTGTCAAAAATAAGTGGGTTTGGCGGGTTAGTCAAAGGACAATTGATGGATATTGAAAGTTGGAATATATCAACAAAGCCTTCTTTAAATTTGAAAAGATTTTTAGAAGAACTTGTAATAAACAAAACTTCAAAGTTAATCCAAGTATGTTTTATGATTCCAGCAATTGTTTGCAGGTTAAATAAAAGCAAAATTAACAAATTGTCAAAAATAGGTTTAAACTTTGGTTTATTGTTTCAAATTACTGACGATATAATTGATTATTATGCTGGCGAAGATAAACAAAATCTTACATTTCCAAAATTGTATGATGTCGAAAATTTAAAAAAAATTGTCAAAGATATAGAAAACGAAACTTTGTTTTTTTTAGATAAACACTTTGGCCCACAATCTTTTTACCTAAAATTTTTGTTAGAAAAAATTGTTAATAGAGTGACATGGAACTCCTTAACAAAATAAATTCACCACAGGATTTAAGAAAACTTAGTTTAGAAGAGTTAGAACAACTTGCAGAAGAAATAAGGAGTTTTATAATTGAAACTGTTTCAAAAACAGGTGGTCATTTAGCAGCAAGTCTTGGTACTGTTGAACTTACTATTGCATTACACTATGTTTTTAATACTCCTTTAGATAAAATTGTATGGGATGTTGGTCATCAGACTTATGCACATAAAATTTTAACTGGTAGAAAAGAATTTTTTCATAAGTTAAGACAATATGGTGGTATAAGTGGTTTCCCAAGAAGAGAAGAATCTGAGTATGATGTGTTTAATGTAGGTCATGCATCAACCGCAGTATCTGCAGCGTTAGGTATAGCAGTTGCTCGTGAGTTAAATAAAGAAGATTATAAAGTTATTGCAGTTATTGGGGATGGTTCTTTAAGTGGTGGTCTTGCTTATGAAGGGCTTAACCATGCGGGACATCTTGGTTATGATTTTATTGTTGTACTAAATGACAATACAATGTTTATTTCAAAAAGTGTTGGTGCTATTGCAAAAATGTTGGTAAGATTGTTGACTTTAGGGTTGCTAAAAAAAATTGAACAAAAAATAGATAAGTTCTTACGAAGGTTAAAATATATAGGTAATGTTATTCTTCGTGTAGCAAAACGGTTTAAACTTTTACTTTTTCCGGGTATGTTATTTGAAGAAATGGGTTTTGCGTATGTAGGTCCCGTAGATGGTCATGATTTAAAATCGCTTTGCGAAGTGTTTAGAAGTATAAAAAATTTTAAAGGACCGGTTGTAGTTCATGTGTTGACAAAAAAAGGTAAAGGGTACAAGCCTGCCGAAGAAAAACCTGAGAAGTTTCACAGTGTAGCTAAATTTAATGTGTTAACTGGAGAGATTGAGAAGAGAAACGATAGGTTAACATTTACTGAGGTTTTCAGTAAAACAATAGTTTCTTTAGCGGAAAAAGATGGACGTATTGTTGGGATTACAGCAGCGATGACTGAAGGTTGTGGCCTTGAAGAATTTTCAAAACTTTTTCCAGAAAGATTTTTTGATGTAGGTATTGCAGAAGAACATGCGGTAACTTTTGCTGCAGGGTTGGCAACAAAGAATTATATCCCAATATGTGCTATATATTCAACTTTTTTACAACGTGCGTTTGACCAAATTATACACGATGTTGCTTTGCAAAACTTGCATGTTGTTTTTGTTTTAGACCGTGCTGGTATTGTGGGTGAAGATGGGCCAACACACCATGGCTGTTTTGACCTTTCTTATTTGAGGTTAATACCTAATATGACAATAATGGTACCAAAAGATGGTAATGAGCTTAAAGATATGTTGTATACCGCAATATACCATATTGATGGACCAGTTGCTATAAGATATCCTAAAGATTTTGTTGTTGAAAAAAACATTGATGTGGATAAATTTGAAAAGATAGATGTACCAAAGGCACAAATAATATATGAGGATAAAGAAAGCAAAATATGTTTTTTAGTACTTGGACCAAAAATTTATATCCTTAAAGAAATACTTGAGACAACAGATTATAGATTTTCTGTTGTCAACATGCGTTTTTTAAAACCTATGGACGAAGAAATATTGAAAAAAGTTTGTAATTCTCATAATATATTGATTACTGTTGAAGAAAATACTATTGTGGGAGGGTTATTTTCTGCAGTTAGTGAGTTTGTAGCTAGGAATCATTATCAAGTAAAAATTTATCCTTTTGCTTTCCCTGACAAGTTTATAACTTTTGGTAAAAAAGAAATTTTGGAAGAAGAAGTTGGTTTCTCAATTAAAAATTTTTTAGCATTTGTTAAAAGTTTAAATGAAAGGAGGTGCACCAATGAAGGTTCTAATGTTGGGTAAATATTCAACAGATGCAATAAAAAGTATATCAAAAGAACGAACAAAAAAAGTTGTCAAATTAGTTGAAAAACTGAATGGTAAAATTGATGCTATGTATGCTTTAGTAGGCGAGTATGATTTAGCTTTCCTTGTTGAATTGAGCTCTATTGAAGATATTGTAAAACTTTCTGTAGAACTTGCAAAATTGACAGGTATATCTTTTATGTCACTTCCTGCAATTGATGTTGAAAAATTTGATGAACTTGTTGGATAAATACATTTGATGAGTAAGAAAAAAAATAAGTGCATTGTTGAAATTATACCTAAAGTTGTTTCTTCATATACATCTTTACTGCAAGAAATCCATTCTTTAGGGTTTGATAAAGTTGATAATGTTGAGATAAAAAAGATATATTCTTTGGAAGGAGATATAAATAAAAAAGAAGCAGTTTTTATCACAAAATCGTTACTTGCCGATCCTATATCAGAATCGTTTAAAGTATATCTTTTCTTTAAAAAAATACCAAATGTTGTTGTAGTAAACATTTGGTACAGACCCCAAGTTTTAGATGTTGAAGCAATATATGTCGAAAAAGCTATAAAATATCTTGGGTTTGAAAAAAAAGTTGAGGTGCATTCTGGAAAACAAGTATGTTTTAGTCCGCAAATTGACAAAAAAAGTGTAGAGTATATTATTGAAAAAATTTTTATGAACCCATTAATTCAATATTATGAAGTTGTATAATATCATCAATATTTTAGATGCAACTGATAAGGAACTAATTGAGATAAGTAAAAAAGGGTTGTTAGCTTTATCTTTGGAAGAGATGCGTGCTATTAAAAAATATTTTTCGTCAAAAAAAAGAAACCCAACTGATTGTGAACTTGAAACTATTGCTCAAACTTGGTCTGAACATTGTAAACATAAAACATTAACTGCTGAAGTTGAGCTTAAGTTTAAAAAAAATGGGAAAGTTGTAAAAGTAAAAAAATATAAAAATGTTTTAAAAGAAACTATTTTTGAGGTAACAAAAAATATAAACCATCATGATTGTTTATCTGTTTTTGTAGACAATGCTGGTATTGTAAAGTTTGACAAAAATTATGGCGTTGCTTTTAAGGTTGAAACACACAATCATCCGTCTGCTTTAGAACCGTATGGCGGTGCAGCAACCGGTATCGGAGGGGTGATAAGAGATATAATTGGCTGTGGTCTTTCAGCGAAACCTGTTGCTAATACTGATGTATTCTGTTTCGGTAATCTTAATTATGATAAAGAACTTCCTAAAGGTGTGTTTCATCCTAAAAGAATTTTTAGAGGTGTTGTATCTGGGGTAAGGGATTATGGTAATCGTATGGGTATACCTACAGTGAACGGCGCAATAATTTTTGATGATGGTTTTGTATATAATCCGTTAGTATATTGTGGTTGTGTGGGAATAATTCCTATTGAAAAGATAAACAAAAGAGTTTACCCAGGACAAGTTATAATTCTTGTTGGTGGAAGGACAGGACGTGATGGTATCCATGGGGCAACTTTTTCATCAGATGCGTTACATGATAAGCTGCCAACTTCTGTTGTACAAATCGGTGATCCTATAGTAGAAAAAATGATGTTGGATGTGATTTTGAAAGCAAGGGATTTAGATTTGTTTACAGCGATAACGGATTGTGGTGCTGGAGGGTTATCATCTGCGTGTGGTGAACTTACAAAAGAATGTGGTTGTAGGGTATATCTTGAAAAAGTACCTTTGAAGTATAAAGGTTTGTTACCATGGGAAATATGGCTTTCTGAATCACAGGAACGTATGGTTCTTATAGCTGATAAAAATAAAGCAGAAAGATTTTTAAAACTTTGTCAAAATGAAGATGTGGAAGCAACAATTATCGGAGAAGTAACTGACACAAAAAAACTTGAGGTGTTTTATAACAATGAAAAAGTTTGTGAGTTAGACATGGATTTTTTACACAACGGTTTACCAAAAAGAAAGTTTAGTTTGACTTATAATGTAACACCTAAGAATTTAAAAAAGCAGCCAGTTGTGATAAAACAACCCTTAGAAGAAATATTTTATAAGATTATTTCTCATCCGAACGTAGCTTCAAAAGAATGGGTTATAAGACAGTATGATCACGAAGTACAAGCAAATACAATACTGAAACCTCTGTGTGGAGACCAACAGTCAGATTTTTACTCACCACAAGATGCTTCAGTAATATATCCGTTTAATATCAAAGGATTGCAAGATACTAAAAAAGCGGTTGCTATAAGTTGTGGAATAAAACCTTCTTTAGGTAAAGTAAGCATAGAAAGGATGACAGAGTATGTTATTGATGAAGCGATAAGAAATTTAATTTGTGTTGGAGCAAAATTAAATAAGATTTTTTTGTTAGATAATTTTTGCTGGGGTGAACTTAACAAAAAAAATTTAGCTGAACTTTTTGTAACATGTGAGGTAGCAAAAAATGTTGCATATAAGTTTAAGACACCTTTTATTTCAGGAAAAGATAGTTTAAACAACTATTATCTACTTAAAAGAAAAAAAGTTTCAATACCATCAACTTTGTTAATTTCAGGTTTAGGAATTATAGAAGATATAGATGATATTAAAACTTCGTATTTTAAATCTTTAGGGAGTCATATTTTGCTTATTGGGAAATTTAAAGTTTATTTAGCAGGGAGTGTTTTTTGCGAATGTATTAAAAAGTCGAATTCTTGTTATACCTTAGATGTTGAAACAGCAAAAAGAATATATAGTTTTATTAACGAGTACAATGATTATTTTTTAGCTTTGCATGATGTTTCTGATGGTGGGTTGATAACTACTGTTGTAGAAAGTTGTTTTGCAAATAGGTGTGGAGCTGAGTTAGAAATAAAAAATAAAAATATTGTTGAATTTTTATTTTCAGAGCCAACATCATGTATAATTGCAGAAGTTGAAGAGAATAAATTTAATGAGTTGGTCAATCTTATGCAGCAAAAACATATACCTTATATCTATTTAGGTAAAACTAAAAATGAACCATATGTAGTTGTTAAA
>AWOA01000102.1 GCA_000494225.1 Candidatus Calescibacterium nevadense OTU 1 | reverse complement strand
AGGGCGCCCCTCAGCGTCGGCACCAGCACCGAGAAGAACTTCAGGCCGGGCAGGTCGAGGGTCCCGAGGACCGTGAGGACCAGGAGGAGGACGGCTCCGGCGATCACGACACCTCTGAGCACGAGTAGCCGCCTCTCCTCGTCGAACCTCCTGTATGCATACCATCCGAGGGCGAGGTAGGGGATCGTCAGCCAGCCGACGGCGAGGCTCAGCTCCGTGAGGTATCGCGGGCCGAGCTTCGGGACGCTGATGGCAACAGCCGTGTAGGTCGCGAAGGTCAGGAGGTAGGCAACGAGGAGGTTCGTTCTGAAGCGGCCGAGGAAGACGAGGAGGGCCGTGAAGGCGGGTATCAGCACTATCGCGAACCTGTGGGCACCCCATGTGGCCACGACGCCGCCGATCGCGAGGCCCGCCAGGAGGCCGTAGAGGGCCGAGCCCTTCAGCGACCTCTTCTCGTCGATCGCCACAAGATACAGGAGGAAGCCCGCGTGCATCAGAGGTATCGAGAGGGCCTCGTCGTCGAACCAACCGTAGTGGGTCCTCGAGATGTGGGCGTTGCTGACGGCGAGGAGGAGGGCTGCCGCGAGGGCCGGCCCCTTGCCGAGCGCGTAGCGGGCGAAGAGATAGACGACGACCACAGTCACCATGCCGTAGAAGACCGGGAGTATCGCCGCGAGCTCAAGCGGCGAGACCGAGATCCCGAGGCTGCTCAGAAGGAGGTAGATGAAGGCCATCGCGAAGGCGACGCCGGGGTAGAAGGTGGAGCCGACGTTCAGGCCTGTCGGGTGCCAGGACATGGTGTCGACGAGGTCCCTGAACTCGAGGAACCCCGACCAGCCCCGATCGATGATCATTCTGGCGACGGTGTAGTGCCACCAGGGGTCGAACTCGCTGAGGACGGGCCCCCACCTTCCAGGGAGGACCCTGACCATGAAGGCGGATGCTACGGCGAGGGAGAGCACCGCTACCTCCACGAGCCCAGGACCCCTCACGCGCCTGTCGAAAGACCTCAGCGCCGAGACGACTCCGTTCAGGACGGATCCCAGCGCACCCAACATCCCGACCGGCATCGGTCCCTCCTCCCCGCGATATGAACCTCTTTCTCAAACGAAGTGGGATGCCTCAGGAGAGGACGGAGGGCCTCTCTGCGTTGGTGCGAGCACGCTCATTACTCAGCCTTCGGACTGCCCAATAGGATGGGCGAGGTCTGCGGAAGGTGCGGAAGGGGTGAGGTGGCGGTCGTCAGGAGGTACTCGGGGGAGAGGCTCTGCAGGGCCTGCTTCCTCGAGACCTTCGAGCGGAGGGTCTACAGGACCATCACGAAGTACGACATGCTGCGCGAGGACGACCGCATAGCCGTGGCCCTCTCCGGNGGGAAGGACAGCCTGTCCCTGCTGANGGTNCTCGCCAAGATCGAGAGGAGGTTCCCGAGGGCCNAGCTGGTCGCCGTCACGGTCGACGAGGGGATNGNGGGGTACAGGGAGGAGGCTCTNGANTACGCGAGGAGGGNGTGCGAGGAGCTGGGGATAGAGCAGGTCGTNGTCTCGTTCGANGAGCTCTACGGCCTCTCGATGGACGAGGTNGTNAGGGACGGNTACCTCGACGAGCTGGGGCTGGGGCCCTGCACNGTCTGCGGCGTGATGAGGCGGAGGGCCATCGAGATCGGCGCCATGANGGCTAACGCCACCGTCATAGCGACNGCCCACACGCTCGACGACATCGTCCAGACCTACCTGATGAACATCCTNAGGGGAGACCTGAACCANNACCTNCTCGGCGTCAGGAGGGAAGGCGAGGGNGTNATCCCGAGGGTATCGCCCTTCAGGCTNACGCCTCAGTGGGAGGTCATCCTCTACGCCTACTACAACGGCATACCGATGCAGGAGGTCGAGTGCCCCTACGGCCACGCCTCCCANAGGTTCCTGATCAGGTCCTTCCTCACCGAGTTCGAGGAGAGGTTCCCCGGCTCGCTCTACGCCGCGCTGATGGCCATCGAGGGCCGCCTCCTCTCGTCCCAGGCCGTCANGGAGGGAGCNNCTGGGGGAGGGAGGTGNAGGTTCTGCGGGTCGCCGACCTTCAGGGAGGTCTGCAGGAGCTGCGAGCTGATAGCCCNGATATCGGGCATCAGGGCCGAGAGGGTCAGGAGGGCGCTCGGTGGCATCGAAGGCCTGCTGGCTAAGGCCCGGTCGGCTTGAGGGACCTCACNNCGGAGATCGAGAGGGNTCTGGCGCGCACCNCCTGCGACTGCCACGCCTCTCCGCCGAGGGCCCCTCGGGTNCTGCTGACTGAGGGCGATGCGGCCGAGGTGTTGCTGGACCTCCTCAGGGATCACGGGCCCGGGAAGGGCGTCGTTCTGGTGTACGACGAGGTGACCTACAGCATACTCGCCTCCTCCGTCGAGAAGCGCCTCCGCTCTGAAGGGTTCGAGGTCCTCGGGCATGCGGTTACAGGTGCCGACGAGCGGAACGTCGAGGCCGTCGAGTCCCTGATGGCCGGGGCCGGCATCGGCGTGGCGGTCGGTGGAGGCACGGTCATCGACGTCTGCAAGCTCGCGGCTCACAGGTCGAGGAAGCCCTTCGTCTCCGTCCCCACGACCCTCTCCCACGACGGCATAGCCTCACCGGTGGCATCGATCGCCTTCAGGGGAAGGAGGCACAGGGCGAGCGTCCCGGCAACCGGTCCCCTCTCGGTCGTCGCGGACCTCGACGTCCTCAGGTCCTCGCCGAGGAGGCTGAAGGTCGCAGGAGCAGGCGATCTGCTGGCGAAGGTGACGGCCCTGAAGGACTGGGAGATCGGTGCGCTCCACTCGGGCGAGGTCGTCTGCGAGAGGGCCTACGCCGCTGAGCTCGAGGCGATCAGGTGCGCCGAGGACTTCATCGTCGGAGCAACCGATGACGTCGAGGTCCTGCTGAGGGGCCTGATCCTCTCGGGGATCGCGATGTCCCTCGTCGGCTCCTCGAGGCCCGCCTCAGGATCCGAGCACCTGATCTCGCACCAGATAGACGCTCTGGGCAAATCGAGGGGGCTCCACGGCGAGCAGGTGGCTCTGGCGACGGTCCTTATGGCGAGGTACCACGAGTTCCTGAACGGGAGGTGGTGGCGCGATCCCAGGCTTGGGTGGCGTTCGATCAGGGGCCTCCTCGAGGCCGCCGGGGCTCCCACGTCCTTCAGGGACCTGAATCTGGAGAGGGAGGACGTGGTCGAGGCGGTCGTGAGGGCACCGGAGATCAGGCCTGAGAGGGTCACGATCCTCCACCTCGGGAGGCCCGGAAGGGAGGAGGTGGAGAGGCTCCTCGACGAGACGGGGCTCATGTGAGCTCCTCCTCTCGACCATCTTCCCCGAGATAGCAGGTCACGACTCGTCGGAAAGCGCAGGTCCTCGAAGGATCCGGAGACAGGGACGGACCCGTGGCCGTTTGGGCCTCTGACGGCTTTGAGCCGGCGAAAGGGGCGTCTCGCTTTTTAACGACCGCGGACCACTTGATTCCGGCTTGGGCGTCAAGCTGGGCGACATCATACCTCCTGAGGCGGTGGAGGAGGTCAACCTCCAGTTCTTCAACGGCAAGTCCGTGGCGATCGACGGCTTCAACACCCTCTACCAGTTCCTCGCCACCATCAGGGGTCCAGACGGAAGGCCCCTCATGGACAGCAGGGGGCGCGTCACCAGCCACCTCAGCGGCCTCTTCTTCAGGACCATCAACCTCCTGGAGGAGAACGTCAGGGTGGTCTACGTCTTCGACGGCCAGCCGCCGGAGCTGAAGAAGGAGACGATAAGGAAGAGGGTGGAGGCGAAGAAGGTCGCGGCCGAGAAGTACGAGCAGGCGATCAAGGCGGGAGACCTCGAGGCGGCGAGGAAGTATGCGTCCCAGACGGCCACCCTCGAGGAGTACATGCTCCAGTCGGCGAAGGAGCTGCTGGAGGCGATGGGCGTCCCCTACGTGATGGCTCCCTCAGAGGGAGAGGCGCAGGCTGCCTACATGGCGATGAAGGGCTACGTCTGGGCCTCGGCCTCGCAGGACTACGACTCCATCCTCTTCGGCTCACCGAGGCTCGTCAGGAACCTCTCCGTCGTCGGCAGGAGGAAGCTCCCCGGGAGGAAGGAGTACGTCGAGGTCAGCCCGGAGCTGCTGAGGGCCGATAAGCTCTTCTCCTCGCTCAACCTGACGCGCGAGCAGCTGATCGACGTGGCGATCTTGATAGGGACCGATTACTTCGAGGGCGTCAAGGGCGTCGGGCCTAAGAGGGCCCTCCAGCTGATCAGGGAGTTCGGAAGCGCCGAGAAGGTCCTGAGGGCACTCAACGTAGAGCCGAAGGTCGACATCGAGGAGGTGAGGAAGCTCTTCCTCAGCCCGGAGGTGACTGACGACTTCAGGCTCGAGTGGCGGCCCGTCGATCCGGAGAGGGTGAAGCGCGTCCTCTGCGACGAGCACGACTTCTCCGAGGAGAGGGTGGAGAAGGCGATGAGGGAGCTGCTGGAGAGGCAGCGCAAGACGGCCGGCGAGACGAGGCTCGACCAGTGGTTCTGAAAAGCGGGAAGGGAAGCGCGGAAAAACCTAAACCGGTGGAGGAGTCGGTGTTCTAGGCTAGCCCGATCACTTGACGCCGACCAGCGTCACCAGCTTCCTCTCCTCGTCGAGGCTGTGGACCCTCACGATACCGTTCAGCTCCAGCACCAGCAGAGCCCTCCTCAGGTCGTNGAGGCTGAGGTCCCGACCCTTCGACTGNAGGGCCTTGTGAAGCTGGGACTCCATCATCTTGCCGCCGTTCTTCCTCAGGACCTCTGTGACGGCGCTAAGTAGGTCGGCGCTCGGCATCGGTCCTACCCGAACATGATCAGGGGCCTCTCGGAGCTCCTCAGAACCTCCGAGATCTTCTCGTACTCCTTCAGCATCTGCGGGTTGATGCTCGGCTTGACGAGCTTCAGCGCCTCCTGGAAGTCGGCCCAGGTCACCAGCTCCGCGTCGGGGCTCCTCCTCAGAGCCGCGAGCCCTGCCTCCCTGCAGAGCGACTCGAGGTCAGCGCCAGAGTATCCCTCGGTCATCGCTGCCAGCTTGGCCAGGTCTACGTCCTCAGCGAGCGGCATCTTCCTCGTGTAGATCTTCAGGATCTGGTACCTGCCCTTCTCGTCGGGCGGAGGAACGTAGATCAGCCTGTCGAACCGACCTGGCCTGAGGGCCGACGGGTCCATCAGGTCGGGCCTGTTGGTCGCTCCGATCACGATCACGTCCTTCAGCTCCTCGATCCCGTCCATCTCCGCCAGGAGCGTGCTGGTCACCCTGTGGGCGACGCCGGAGCTGTCGTCGAGCATGTCCCTCCTCGGTATCAGCGTCTCGACCTCGTCGAGGAATATCACGCACGGAGCCGCCTGCCTAGCCTTCCTGAAGACCTCCCTTATCGCCCTCTCCGACTCACCCACCCACTTCGAGTAGATCTCGGGCCCCTTGATCGTGATGAAGTTCGCCTCGGACTCGGTCGCGACGGCCTTAGCCAGGAGCGTCTTCCCGCATCCCGGAGGCCCGTAGAGCAGGACTCCCTTCGGCGGCTTGATCCCCAGCTTCTCGAACCTGTCCGCGTACTTTATCGGCCACTCGATCGACTCGATCAGCTTCTGCTTGACGTCCTCGAGACCTCCTATGTCGTCCCAGGTGACGTTCGGCGTCTCGATCTCCACCTCCCTCAGCGCTGTAGGCGTTATCTCCTTGTAAGCCTCGAGGAAGTCCCTCATCGTCACCACCAGCTGGTCCAGGATCTCCGGCGAGAGCTTCTCCTCGTTGAAGTCGATGCTCGGGAGGATCCTCCTGATGCACTTCATCGCAGCCTCCCTGCAGAGCGCGGCCAGGTCAGCGCCGGTGTAGCCCTTCGTGATCTCCGCCAGCTTGTCGATGTCGACGTCAGGGGCCAGCGGCATCCCCCTCGTGTGTATCTGGAGTATCTCCTTCCTGCCCTTCTTGTCGGGTATGCCGATCTCTATCTCCCTGTCGAACCTCCCCGGTCTCCTGAGGGCCGGGTCGAGGGCGTTAGGCCTGTTCGTGGCGCCAATCACGATCACCTGGCCCCTGCTCTCGAGTCGCTCTGCAGGGAGGCAGGGCTCGCGGCTCTGAGGAGGAGCCCCGACGCGGAGCTGGTGACCTGGGCCGACTTCCAGGAGGCGCTGAA
>AWOA01000101.1 GCA_000494225.1 Candidatus Calescibacterium nevadense OTU 1 | reverse complement strand
GAAATGTAGTTATAAAATAGTTATAAAAATGCAATGAAAAATTTAGGTATGGCTCAAAGGGAAGTTTTAGCAAAAATTTTTGAAATTTGTATAGAGATTATTTTAGCTGATTGCAACAAGGTATAAAGTGGTAATAAGTTTATTCTTATGCTGTCGATTTGTTTTATTCATGCNTTTCCTCTGAATTCCGATATGTGGAGAGAGCAGATGAAGTACTTTTCCGCGAAAGCAAGGTGTATAGCAGTTGATTTACCGGGATTTGGTGGAACCCCTCATGATACTATATCAGAAAATCCTTCTATGCATGAATATGCCTTGTATGTTGAAAGAATTATTCAGGGTATTGTCCAAAAAGATAAGGGGCATAAGTTGTGTATTGTTGGACTTTCTATGGGAGGATATGTCGCGATGTATATTATAAGGAGAGGTTTTGTGGTTCCGGATTTTCTCGTTCTTGCAAATACAAGGTCGCAAGCTGATAGTGAAGAAGCTAAGCAAAGAAGATTCAAAATTATAGAGGAGATAGAAAAAAGGAAAAGCATCGAACCTGTTATTTCTGCTTATTTACCTGCACTTGCCCCTGATGAGGGAAAATTAAGAGAAGATATTTTGGATATGGTAAAGCTCACTTCACCGGAGGGAGCAAGAAAAGCTCTTTATGCTATGGCTACGAGAGATGATTCTACTGATTATGTGAAATCTTTTCCCGGGAAGCTTTTATGCATAGGTTCTGAAAAAGATACGCTTTCTCCCCCTGAGGTTGTTAGGTCTATGTGTAGAAACGATAAAGAATTCAAATTCATAGAGGGTTGTGGGCATCTTTCTGCTATGGAAAGACCTGATATCTTTAATAAAATCCTTGAGGATTTTTTGGAGATTAGATAGTACGAAAAAAAAACATTTTTTGTTTTAACTTTTATCTGTTATGGAAGCCAAAGATAAAAGAGAAAATATGGAGAATAGTCAATCAAGTCTTGAGAATATACTCGATTCTCTTTTTGAGAGGATAAAAGATGTTGTAAGTTCTGAGACGATAGTGGGCAAGCCAATAACAGTCGGGAAGGCTCACATAATTCCTCTTTCTAAGTTGAAAATAGGTTTTATGGCTGGTTCTCGCTCTGAAAAAGAAATAGGAGCATCAGGAGGTGCTATTTCTGTTGAGCCAATAGGATTACTCGTTATAACAGATGAAGGACAAGCAGTTTTCCATTCCACAGCCAGACCTCAATCTGCTCTTTTGGAGAAAGCCATAAACCTCATTCCAGATATAGCAGAGAAGGTCTTACCTGAAATAAGGCAAAGATTGANNTCAAAAACAGAGGAGAAATTACCATCAAAAGAGTAGTGAAAAATCAAAGTTTTACTTTTTAAAGGAGTTTTTTTACNTTTTCGGAAGAGAGTTTTATCTTTTTTAAATACATAGTAGATGAAAAAATGTCTTGTCACAGGCGCAAACGGGTTCGTAGGGGCAAATGTAGTTAAAGCTTTAATTGAAAAGGGATATCAACCAATAGCCTTCGTAAGACCAAATACAAATCTTGAAAATCTGAAAGGCCTTGAAATTGAGATAAGAGAGGGGGATATAAGAGATGGTGATTCAATTAGTAAGGCTATGCGGGGTGTGGATTATGTTTTTCATGTTGGGGCAACATATCTATTTTGGGCAAAAAATACGGATTTGTTTTACGAAACAAATGTTAAAGGTACTTTGAATGTAATTGATGTGGCATTAAAATCTGGTGTTGAAAGAATAATATATACAAGTACAACGGGAGCAATAGGGTTATCGCGAGATTTAAATCCAATAGACGAAACAGCTCTTGAAAATCCTCCTGAATGGTATTTTGACCCATGGAAATTGGGAGACCATTACTCACGCAGTAAAATTTTAGCACAGAAAGAAGTCATCAAGAAAATAAATGGAGGNGCTGATATAGTAATTGTTTGTCCTTCTGCTCCAATAGGTTGGGGTGATTACAAGCCAACTCCAACTGGTCTTCTCATCCTTAAATTTCTTAATAGAGAAATTCCATTCTATTCAGATGTAGGATTTTCTTTTGTGAACGTAAAAGATGTTGCTGTGGGACACGTTCTCGCACTTGAAAAAGGTAGGAAAGGAGATATATACATTCTTGGAGGCCATAACATGTTTTTATCTGAGTTTTTTGATATTCTTTCTCAAATAACCAGGTTAAGAAAACCTTTGAAGTTGCCTCGCAGAATTTCTTCTTTTTTGGGGCAGATTGTTGGATTTGTTCTTGAAGTGTGGGCAAAGATTTCTGGGAACCCACCGTTAATAACGCGTGCGCAAGCCAGGGCTTCACTTCTTAATCTCTTTTATTCATCTGAAAAAGCAAAAAGAGAACTTGGATACGTTATATCTCCCATTGAAGATGCAGTCAAAGATTCAATAAGGTACTTTTTACAGAAGGGAATGGTCAAAAGAAAAATAAAAGAAAAGATTGAATCAAAACTCTTATGATTTGATTGTTTCGCTCTCACAAAATAAGGTTAATTAATCAATAAAAAAAATAAAAAATAAAAATAAAGATAAGATTTCAGCTCTGTTTTAAAAGATAACAAACTGAAAAAGATAATAAACTGAAAAAGATAAAAACATTACATTTGTAGATTACATATAAGTTTTATGATTATAGTTTTGAAACCAGACATAACAGATGAACAGCTTGAAGCCGTAGTAAAAAAGGTAAAGGAGATCGGTCTTGAACCAAAGGTTTTACAGGGGGAGTTCCTCAAAGTTATAGCATGTGTGGGTGAAGAGAGAAGGGAAGGGTTAAAGGAGACATTGGAATCTCTTTATGGAGTAGAGAAAGTTCTCCAAGTAATGTATCCATATAGATTGGCTGCGAAGGAAGCAAATCCAAAAGGGACAAAAGTTAAAGTTGGTGATGTTGTAATAGGTGGGGAGTATTTTGTAGTTATGGCAGGTCCGTGCTCAGTTGAAAACGAGGCACAGGTTATGAAAACGGCAGAGGCCGNCAAAAGAGCAGGAGCTAAGGTCCTAAGGGGAGGAGCTTTCAAGCCGAGAACATCTCCATATTCGTTTCAAGGGCTTGGAGAAGAAGGTTTGAAGCTTCTCAGGAAAGCTGCTGATAAATTTGGTATGCTTGTAATTACAGAAGTTCTGGACCCAAGAGATGTTGAGATCGTATCGGAATACAGTGATATACTTCAAATAGGGACAAGAAACGCTCAAAATTTCCCACTCCTTCGGGAAGTTGGCAACACAAGAAAACCAGTTTTGCTCAAAAGGGGAATGTATATGACGATCGAGGAATGGTTGCTTGCTGCTGAATATATACTTGCAGGTGGCAATCCAAATGTCATATTGTGTGAAAGAGGTATAAGAACTTTTGAAACAGCAACACGAAACACATTAGATTTATCAGCTATTCCTGTTTTGAGAGAAAAAACTCATCTTCCAGTTGTTATAGACCCTTCTCATGCTACGGGTAAGAGGAATTATGTCCCATCTATGGCTTATGCATCTTTTGCAGCCGGTGCAGATGGGCTTCTCATTGAGGTCCATCCAGAACCAGATAAGGCTTTATCAGACGGTGCTCAATCTTTAACTTTGGAGATGTTCTCTGATATGATGGAAAATCTCAGAAAAATGGCTTCTGTTTTGGGAAGAAAAATCTGATTTTTGTTTGTAAAATTCACAAGGTAAAAAAAATGGCAACTTTCAGAGAAAAAATAGAGCAGGGGAAAAAAGATTTTCTTATAACTTGTGAAATTTCTCCACCTCGTGGTCCAGATACTAAATCCTTTGAAGAAAGACTAAAAGGTGTAGCCGGAAAAGTAGATGCTGTAAATATTACAGATAACCCTATGCTTTCTGTTAGAATGAGTCCTGTTGTTGCTTCCTATTACGCTATAAAAAACGGTGTAGAGCCCATAATGCAGATGACTTGCAGAGATAGAAATATTCTTGCTATTTCATCTGACCTTATAGGAGCATATTCAATTGGAGTAAGGAACATCTTAACTTTGTGGGGAGATATGCCNAAAGATGATAAACCAAAAGGAGTTTTTGAAGTTGATGTATCTGGACTTTTAAAGCTTATAAATAACCTATCGTATGGGTTAGATTTCAGGGAAAATGAAATTAATTCAAAGTGTGATTTTTTTCCCGGAGCCGCTTTGAATCCATTTGACCAGAATATAAAAAATAATGCAGAAACCAAAATATCGGCGGGAGCTAAATTTTTTCAAACTCAACCTGTTTTTGACCTTAACTCAATTGAAAACTTTATAAACTTTGTGGCAGAAAGAAAAATTCCGGTATTGCTCGGAGTAATTATTGTTCCATCTGAAAAAACTTTGGAAAACATAAAAAAATTTGCAAAAGGTATGGTTATCCCTCATGAGCTTGAAGATAACCTTGCAAAATATGACAAAAAGGAAGATAAAGAGAAGGTAGGCGTGGATTTTGCCCTCTCACTTATAGAAAAAATAAAGGAAACAAAAGTTTTTAAGGGAGTTCATATTTATAGTCCAGCAAAAGAATCTCTNATACCTCAACTCCTACAACAAATTTGAAAAGTTNNCCGTGTAAAAACTATACAAACTCATACTATTGATTAAGGCAAGGTTATTATTCGGGTAAAAGTCTGCTTATCCCGCTTAGTATTTTATTTATCAGTTTATTTATAGCATAATTTTGATTTATCTTATCAAAGACTTTGTAGTATTCTGCATCAGCTAATCCTTCTTCTTGCTCCCATGAAAGGCAGTTATCTCCNCCTGATACATAGTAAGTTGTTATAAANAGTGAATTATTTAGTGTTGGGTCAGAGAAGGCTATGTAAAGAGGACCATTNGGGACACAATCTTTTGGAATTGNTGTTGCATCAAGAACAGGATTACCAAATCTTGTAATATTTTCATTGTATTCAAGTGTGAAAATTTCTCCCTTGAAGTGTTCTTCATCTTTCCCTTGTTCTTCTTTTTCAATTACAAAGAGATATTTTTCTTTGCCATCTTGGCTTATCTTCCTCACAAGCGGTAAAAAGTTTCTCAAACTCGTTGGATTTCCAAAGAAGTTTTGTGGAGAAAATGCTATTGCTGTTAAAGGAAGACTAAATCCTGGGATGTTTTGAAGTAATCCAATAAGTCCTGATAGAACTTTTAGATCGTTAGGAATTCTTATGCAGCCATCATTTTCAAATTCATAATCTATCTTTATTTTATTATTATCCTCAATTTTGCATTCTTTCTTTTGAGCTAATCCATCTCCCCATTTTTGCAAAAGAGAAGATAAAGGAGTGGGGTTAAGAATTGAACATAGATCTATTTTTATAGGCAAAACTCCTTCCAAAGCTCCTTCTATCATAATTTTTGAGGCTTCTGATGTGTCTTTTTCTTCGCAAAAGCTTTGGTAAAAGTTATTGAAGTTATAAAAGAAATCTGCAAGGTCTGTTGTTGCAGATATTTGCCAGAAACTACTTCTTTCTTTATCGAGTGTTAGCATTTTTGGGTTATTAGCAAAGAAATCACCGAGCATAAGTAGAATCATTGATGTATCTTTTTCTTTCGTGAGTTCNTTTATNAANCCGAGCGTGTATGTTANGCTTATGTTGNAGTTTTGAGAATATGCNATGTCNAGAACTCCTGCTATCAAAGAAAGTAGAGAGTAGTTCAGATATGCGGATGGCTTTTTATAGACGGGAATTTTCTCCGATTTCTCTGGATTTTGAGGTATCCAGATTNCTAATGTTATTACCGGTGTAGATAACTGAAATTTTGANGCTGCTTTTGTTCTCATTTCACAGTTTAGATCTATTATTTCTTTCAAATCTTTTCTCATAGAATTTACTTTTTGGAGGAAAATTCCTATAACACTCTCAACAGATTGTCCCAAGAGGTTATCAAGTTCTTCAAGGTATTTTTGTGTTGCTTGGAGTTGTTNCTGTTCTNCCNCTTGCATTTCTTTGATTCTGGGAGCTTGCTGTGTTGAACTTTGTTCTGCTCCTAAGGAAATAAGTTGAGAGAGTAGATCGAGTGTTCCAAATAGGTCGGAAAGATATTTTCCCCACAGAGCTTCACAGTATAGTGTTGAATCCTTTTGGAAGCTTTGTAATGCTTCAATAAAAAGTTTTTTTGCTTCTGATACTTGACCTATTTCGAGATTATCTTTTGCTAATTCGAGCTTTTCCTGTGGTGAAAGAGTTGTTTTTTCCTCTTCTTGTTTTTTTTCTTCAAGGCTTTTTCCGCACGAATTCAGGATTGCAAGAGAAAAAACTAAAAGAAAAGGAAAGATAGCCACCGCCTTTTTTGATACGATTAATCCTTTGTTTCTGCTGGCCATATTCAATATTTTAAAAACTCTTTTTGTTTTTTCTGATGTTTTTATCATAAATTTGAGAATTTTTTGAAATTTTTCTGAAAGCTTACATTTTTATCTTGCAAAGGAGGTGAAAAAAATATGTCAATGTTGAAGATAGAGCAGGAAAACGGGAAAGGTTATATAATAGATATAAACCCGGCAACACTTGAAGTTATAGATAAGGTTCCCCTTGAAGACGAAAGTGAGGTAGCAAAGAAAGTAGAGAGGGCAAAGGTAGCTTTTGAAAATTGGTCCCAGCTTGACTTCGAAGACAGAGCAGAAATTGTATCTCGTGCTGGTCAGATTATACTTGACGAAATAGATGAGATAGCAGATCTGATCACAACGGAGCAAGGAAAACCTCTTGTTGAAGCTATAACTGCTGATATTATGGTCGCAGTTGATATTATAGCTTTATACTCAAAGCGCGGAAAAAAGCTCATTCAAGAATATGAAATACCNTTACATCTTTTCAAGTTCGTAAAGAAATCAAAAATAGTACCAAGACCATTAGGAGTTGTAGCTGTTATATCTCCCTGGAACTATCCTTTTGCTATTCCCATGTCTGGAATTGTTTTTGCTCTTCTTGCAGGAAATACGGTTGTCTTCAAACCTGCTTCTGATACCCCTCTTATCGGCTTGAAGATAAAAGAAATATTTGATAAGGCTGGATTACCCGATGGAGTTCTACAAGTTACTATAACTCGTGGAGCAGTTGCAGAAAGGGTTCTTTGTGCTCCGCCAATAAGAAAAGTAATATTCACAGGTTCAACAGAAGTAGGAAAGAGAATTATAAAAAGATGTGCTGATAATATAATCCCGGTTGTTGCTGAGCTCGGAGGAAAAGATCCGATGATTGTTTTTGATGATGCTGACTTTGATATGGCTGTNAAGGGTGCAGTTTGGGGAGCTTTCACTAACGCGGGTCAAGTTTGTGCCTCGGTTGAAAGGCTCTATGTTCACAAAAAAATAGCAAAAGACTTTATAGATGCCGTTGTTGAAGAGACGAGGAAAATAAGGGTAGGCAATGGAANATCTCCTGATGTTGATATGGGACCTCTTGTGAATGAATCCCAACTCAAAACCGTTCAAGAGCATGTTATGGAAGCTATTGAAAAGGGAGCAAGAGTCCTTGCAGGGGGAGTAAGAAGAGAAGACTTGAAAGGGTATTTTTATGAACCGACTGTTTTAGTTGATGTTAATCACTCTATGACATGTGTAAGAGAGGAAACTTTCGGTCCGACTTTGCCGATTATGGTTTTTGAAACNGAAGAAGAAGCAATAAGACTTGCAAATGATACAAAATATGGGCTTACCGCATCTGTATGGACACGCGACCTGAAAAGAGGTGAGAGGGTNGCAAAGAAAATAGAAGCTGGCTCTGTACTTGTAAATGACCACGCAATGAGTTATGGGCTTGTTGAGACTCCATGGCAAGGTATGAAAGAAAGCGGAATAGGTAGGTCTCACTCAGATGACGGCTTCAAAGAATTCCTTTTCCCGCAACACATAAATGTGGAGCAAATCTCTCTGAAAAACAAACCTTGGNGNTATCCATATTCAAAAGAAAAGTATGAGTTGTTTGCTATGGCTCAAAGGCTTGTTTTCAAAAAGGGACTTATGCCGAAAGCTTCTGAAATATACAAACTCGTAAATGAACTGAGAACGAACGAGAATTTCAGAAACATGCTCAAAAATCTAAGATAATAATTATCTAAGTTGTTTGTTGTAATATTTTGGAAAATCTGTAAAGGTTATTTATTAGGATACTATTGCTAATACTACTATCTTCTTTTTACTTGACGGATATTATTGATGTGCGCTATGATAAAGATAAAGGTTCAGAGTTTTCAAGACATAACTCAAACCAAACGAAACTTTCGAAAATTTTTCTTATGAAAATTTTTCTTATGAAAATTATCAAAATCCAAAACAGAATTTTCACATAAGAAGATAAAATTGGTCTATCTTTCTTTATTATTATTATTACTTTATTAATTATTTTTATTTTTAATTAAAATTGGACTTATTGTTTTAAGATGATACTCTTCATTATCAAATTTCGGTTATAAATGGGAAAAGAGGAAGGATTGGATGATAATAAAATAAACAACAAACATGGGATAATTTTGTCAGATTATTCAAAAACTTATTCAAAAAATGAAACTCAAAAAAATAAAAAACAATCATTAGTCATCAGTTCTTAACAAATTTTCTNTTGAACAATGTAAGCAAAATAAGATCATGGGTAAAAATGTAAAGCACATAAAAAACAATAATTTTGTACTTGAACAGCCAAAAGTGAGATAGGGTTGAAATATTAAATTTAATTTTTAACAACGAACCTTTATTTTGTTATATTTTTTTATTTAATTATGG
>AWOA01000100.1 GCA_000494225.1 Candidatus Calescibacterium nevadense OTU 1 | reverse complement strand
AAAGATTTTGTGAATTATGCGGTTGAAGTGAGAACAAGGATAAGGATAGATCAGGCAAAAGGAACTGTGAAAGAAGGTGCTTTATTTAGTGAAGAGTTAATCCCTTCTGAAAGTGTTTTTTATTCGTTGGTGTTTATAACAGATCCCTATTTTGGCATTGAAAAGGAACTGTATACTGAACTTAGGTCTAAAAAAGAGAAAAATGGAAATCCTAACTGGGAGGAAATTAAAAACAAAATAAAAGGTGATGAAAATACAAAAAATAGAGTTTTAGAAAGGCTTAAAAAAGCTTGGAATGGAAAGTATTTTGAAGAAGACGAAATTTTGTATTCATTAGATTTTCTGAATAATTCCCTTATTCAACTTGGTGGTGATGAGACAACAGGAAAAGGTTATGTAAGGGTTAGGTTTTATTCTGAAAATCAAAAAGGAGGTCAGCAATGAGAAAAACACTTGAACAAGAAAGGGCTTTTTATTGCCTAAAATGTATTGAAAGATTAAAACTAGCAAAAGAGGGAAAATGGTTTGATTTAAGAGATAGCAATAATATATATGATTTAAAACCATATAATTTCGACAAATTCCATAAATATCGCTTCTATGATGGCGTTAAAAAAGAATTATATGATAGTTTTGTTTCCTGGTTTATGAATGAAAGAAAAAATGAAAAATTAAAGAACATTCTAGAAAATTTAAATCCAAAAAACAAGGAACAAGCGAGGAAAGAATTAAGCAGATTTTTTGATGAAGGAAGAGATTTAAATAATCAAAACGTGAAAGAACAAATATCAAAAATTTATTCTGATTTTTCTTTTGATTTTTCAAATTATGATTACCTCTCTGATTATTCTTCTCATGCTAAAAGACTATCTCAAATGATTATTTCTAATGGTTTAATTCCTGCAATTGCTTTCTATAAATCAAAAGGAGAAGATAGAGGACAAATTTATACAGATGTTTGCGAAATTATGGAAATTACTGGGTTCAAATCCTATACAAATTGGAAAAATAATAATAAGAAAGAAGGTAGTTTTTTGCTCGAGTTTTTAATGGAAGCTGATTTTCAAACTCTTCGTCTTGTGACAGCAGAAGTACTTGCAATTGCAAACTGGTTAAAAAGAATAGTTGAGGTGGAGATAAAGGAATGATAAAGAATAAAAAAATCTTGGAACGGTTTGAAATTGAACTTTTGAAAAATGAAAAATTGAATTACGAAAGAAACCTAAAAATTTTTAGTGAGCTTCATAAATTCTCAAAACATTTAAATAAATTCCGGTTTGAATTTCTTGAAGATATAGAAAACGATATAAAATATGCTTTTGCTATAAATGGAATTAAAAGAACTTTTAAAAAGTGTAGCAAGGGAGCTTAAAAAAGAAAATATAGACTATATGATTATTGGAGGACAAGCGGTTTTAGTTTATGGAGAGCCACGACTTACAAAAGATATAGACATAACAGTTGGACTAAATATCAATGGTTTAGAAAAAATTCTTAAAATCGCAAAGAAATTAAAGTTTAAATCGCTTGTTTCAGATCCTGAAAAATTTGTTAANGAAACTTCTGTGCTTCCTCTCNTTGATGAAAAAACAGGTTTTAGAATTGANTTTATATTTTCTTTCAGTGAATATGAAAAAGTNGCTTTGAAGAGAGTAAATAAAATAAAAATTGACAGAACTTATGTTAATTTTGCTTCCNTTGAAGATTTGATAATTCATAAAATCGTCTCGGGAAGAGAAAGAGATATAGAAGATGTAAAAAAGATACTTATAAAAAACAAAAATGTTGATTTTGACTACGTTCTAAACTGGCTCAAAAATTTTGAAGTTATCCTTGAAGAAAATTTAGTTCAAAAGTTTTTAAATTTAAAAAGGGAGATGGGGTTATGAAGGAACCAAGATTTAAAATCCAAGGAAAAATTTATTTTGGAAATAAGAAATTTTCTTTAGAGAAAATAACAAAGTTTGGTGATAAAGAAGATATTGTAAAAAAAGAATTTTTTGATGAATTCTGGGAAAAAACAAAAATGAACGATATGGATTCTTTATCACTTATATTCCAAAAATATATACCAATCATCGATGCAGAAATAATAGAAAGAGGAAAAAATAAAAGATGGTTTAGTCTTAAAGATGAATCTATAGGTGGGGATAGCAAAAAATTATTTTTGAATAAAATAATTGGGGAAATAGAAAGGAGAGGAATATTTTACAACAAGATCAACGAATATTTCAAAGAGAGAATTGAAAGACAAGGAGAAAATCTTAAAACTCAGGGTTATAAGGTGGTTTTAAATGAGAGCCTCAAAACCTCTTCTCGTCTTGTTGTAGGGCTTGGTGCAGGTCATGTGCTTGAAACTTCATTAACTTTACATCATATCTTTGGAATACCTTATATTCCCGCAAGTGCTTTAAAAGGTGTTGTTAGAATGGTTAGTTTTTGGGAAATTGTTGAAAATAAAAAAATAAAAGATGAGAGAGAAATAGAGAAACTACAAGAGCAAACTTATGACAAACAAATTTCAGATTCTGATGATGAAAATATTTTAAAACACAAACTTTTATTTGGTACCCAAAACTTCAAAGGACTTTTGGTTTTCCTTGATGCCTATCCTGAAATCCAGAATAACCAAGATATTTTTGAACTTGATGTTATGACACCTCATTATTCAGGATACTATACAAAAGATCAAGACCCAGGTGATTGGGAAAATCCAAATCCAATCGTATTTTTAACCGTTAAAAAAGGTGTTAATTTTTGCTTTAATGTTTTGTTTGATGAATTTCGAGCAAAGGAAATTTTGAAAGATGAATATTTTCCCGAAGTTGCAAAGAACATACTCAGAAAATGGCTTAGTGAATCTTCTAATTTATCAAACCTTGTCAAAAACTGGATCGAAGCTGCATTAAAAGAATATGGAGTAGGGGCAAAAACAAGGTTGGGCTATGGGATATTTGAATGATGAAGAATTTATAACTTTTGAAGTTAAAAAGGTAAAAGAAAATATGATATTGCTTCATTTTAATTTAAAAAGAGAGCTTGAACCTGCGGATTTAAAAAACATAAAACCACCTGACCCTGTAAAAAATAAATTTTCAAATAATCTTGTAATTCTTTCAGGAAGAGGTCCTATATGGCTTTATGGGTTTTTGATTCATTTTTATCATCCTGTAAAAGCACTTGCTGTTTTTGACCCAAGATTAGATGGAGCAGTAGTCGTTGAATCCCATAGCAATGATTTTAAAATTGGAAGTATTGTAAAACTTGAGGAATAGTAAAGCTGGAGGAATAAAATGAAAATTCTTATAGCACCATGGGGGAACCCGTTAGGATGGCAAGAAGTAGGATACTACTATGAAGGTAAATGTAAAAAATCAAAAGACCCTTTAGAAATTATAAAAGAAGTTGAAAATCCTAACAAAACCATCATTGTGATTCCAGATACACTATCAGATGATTTTGTCTATTCCCTAAAAAATCCTTCTTACTCTGAAATAAAAACTATTTGTGATAATTTGATTTTTAACTTCTGCACAAAGGAGTTAAATTTTGCCCCTGACAAAATTATAATCTCCTATGGATTTGGAGAATTTAATAGGACAAAATTTCAAGGAAATGCTATGGATTTTTATTANAAAGTATTTCAAGAACTTTCCTTCTATTTTGCTGAATTATTGGCTGAAATGGAATCAAAAGAAATTGAAGTTATTTTTGATGCAACACATGGAATAAACTACACCACAATTTTAACTTATAGGAGTTTAAGAGAAATACTTGAAATTTTCTCTTATGTTTATGATGTNAAATTNAAAGTTTTAAATTCAGACCCATTTTTTGGAAGAGCAGGGATCTCTAAACTAAATATAAATGTTATAGAGGAAAGCAAAATTTTGCCAAGAATTTCAGTTTATAACAGCGGTAAAAAACCTATTGAACCATACGTTTCTCTCGAAGGTAAAGATAAAAAACAATTGGGACAAATTATTTCTAACTTTTTAAAAAAAATCTCTTATAACAGAGACGAAATTTTGGTTTTCCTCGGTTCTTTCTTTTTTGCACTTCCTGTGTTTGTTTTAAGTTATATGATAAGTTCAAAAGACATCAAGGATAAAATCGAAAGGATTTCAGATGAATTTGAAAATTTTATAGTTTTAAATTCCTCAGGAAAGTTAGAGATTTTAAGAAAATTTGAATTTGAGGAGAACTTTTCAAATCTTGTAAAAGCATTTTTAATAAGTGCAATTTTAGAAAAATCAGGATTTAAAAAACTTTCTGATATTCAACTTTCTGAAATTGAAAAATTAAAAAAAGAAATTTTTAAAAAGCTCCAAGTAGAAAGCAACAGAATTGATAAAGAAATATATGATATACAAAATCTGCAAAATATAACTCAAAATTATCAAGTTTATTCTTCCATTTTAAATAAAAATGTTTCACAAATTGACAAAAGGAACTTTTTTGCCCACGCAGGATTTGAATATAATTCCATTAAATTAAGAAAAGATAATAATGAAATATATATGAAAATCTGTGAGTATAATAAAGAGCAAACAGAGAACCTTATAATTGACAATCTACCTAAAATTTAAAAGGAGGTTTAAATATGGACTGGAAACTTAAATTAAAAGCTTTGCTCCACGACCCGCCGTATAAAATGTTGACTTTTGGGGGACCAAGACAAATAGCTCAAAAAATAAAACTTCAAAAGGCACCTCATATAGGATATAATACTAAGCCGAAAGGAGACACTAATCGTCACGAGCTTCACGAAATTTGGGCAGAAGAGCTTTTAAATTACATTCTTGTTGGTGAATGTGTGAAGAATGATGAAGTTGAAAATGCTGATTCGTTGGCATCGGCTCAGAGCAGAATAGTTGTAAAACCGCAACTTCAAGATGAGCAAAAAGAAAAGGAATTTGAAGATAAGTCAAAAGTAGATTACATTGAATGTAAGTTTATGGATATTTTTTCTGAAAATAAAGAGGACATTCAAACACCAGATCCAGAGAAAGTTCAAGAATTATTTGAGCAACTTGGAAAACTAAATTTTTCAAAACAGGAAGAAAGAGCAAAATTTATTTTTTTATTCTTATGGCGATTTTACCCTGAAATTTTTCCTGAAATAAATAAGCACCCTGCTGATTCAAGAGCTCCTAATCATTCAATTTACGATCATTTGGTTCAGACATCTGCTATCGTTTCTGCTTTACCAAAACCTTCATTTTTACTCTTTACAATTGGACCTGTCCAAAGTTTTATCTCAAAAGCAAGAAAAACTTCTGATCTTTGGGCAGGAAGCTACATGCTTTCTTATTTGATTTGGGAAAGCATGAAACCGATAGTTGAAAAATTTGGACCTGATGCTATTATTTTCCCAAATCTATTAGGACAACCACTTGTTGATAGATGGCTTTATCTTGAAATTTCTAAGAATTCTTCTTTTGAAAATTTGGATGACCCAAAGTTTAAAGAATGGTTTGAAAAATGGAAAATTAAAGAAAAGGAAAATAAAACCGATGATGATAAAAAGGCAGTAAAAGATTTAGAAGAAAAACTCACAATTGCCAATTTACCAAACAGATTTTTAGCGGTTATCCCTTATGATAATAAAAAATGGGGGCAAGAATGTCAAGGAGCTTTTGAAGGAAAATTAAAAGACTTAGTGGAAAAAGTATATCAAAAGGTTAAAAATTATTCCAAAAATCAAAATTTACAAAATGATGTAGAAAATCATCTTCTTTCATACTTTCAAGTTTATTGGGTTATTATGCCTTGGAGTAATAGCGGAACTTCACCTGACGATGCTTTAAATGATTATAAGGAGCTTTTTGGTGAAACTGAACTTTATAAAACTATTCAAGAGATTGTAGATCATCCTTACTATAAACCTGCCAATGTTGGAAGCGCTTATTCCTTGCTTTTAGAACTTACGGAAAAACTTTTAGGAGCAAGAAAAAGTGTAAGGGAATTTAAACAAATTGAACAGCCCCGTGAAAAATGTAATTTGTGTGGTGAGTTTGAAGCTTTGGAAATTGATTGGTCAAAATTAAGCGAAGAAAGACCAGGGATTGTAAAAGAAGGCGAAAAACTTTGTGGTGTATGTTTAACAAAAAGGTTGTTCCCGGAAATTATAAAAGAAGAACTCAATTTATCCGATGAAATTAAATTCCCTTCAACTTCTGAAATGGCAAGTATTGGAGAAAAAAGAAGATTGAAAGATGATGTGAAAAAAGAATTTAAAAAGAAGTTTGAAAATCTAAAAAATAAAGTGAGTCTTCCTTCTTCAATTTCTGTTCCAAAATTTAAAAATGATCTTCTTTATGATATTGATGGGGAATATCTTATGAGAGAAACTTATAGAGAAGAATATTTTAAAAGAGAATATGGGTTAAGTATTAGCAGTCAAGATTTCCGAGGAATTTTGGACTTTTTAAGAGAAAATGATATAAATCCTTCCAGATACTACGCAATCTTGCAGATGGATGGTGATAATATGGGTAAGTGGCTGAAAGGAGAATTTAATCCAAAGATAGAAGACACAATTCACGATAAAACAAAAGATGCATTAATTCAATTTTCAGAAAGAGAAGATAAAGAAAAACTTCAAAAGATTTTGTGTTCAAAGCATCCAACTTCTCCATCAATTCATCAGGCATTTAGTAGAAGGCTTTCAGAATTTGCTCTTGAACATGTAAGAAAAATTGTGGAATATAACCATTTTGGGAAACTTATTTATGCAGGTGGAGACGATATTTTAGCATTTTTGCCAATAGAAGAAGTTTTGAGATGTGCTCGTGAATTACAAGAAGCTTTTAAAGAAGTTTTAAGTCCAAAAGCTTCTATGAGTGCTGGGATTTTAATCGTTCATCACAAATATCCACTTTACTTAGCTTTGAGGAAGGTAAGCGAAGCGGAGAAAAAAGCAAAAGAGGTGTATGGTAAGAATAGTTTTTGTATTGTTTTCATGGCTCATAGCGGAGAGGAAAGAGAATGTGGAGGAAATTGGGAACTAATAAACTTTATAGAGGACTTAATTTGCAAATTCAAAACAGATGAAATTTCAGGGGTTTTCCCTTATCAATATCTTGATGTTGTTGAAAAGCTATATGATGAAGATAAAAACAAAAATATATCAAATGTAAAAGAGATTTTAAAAAATGAGCTCAAAAGAATTTTTATGAGAAAAGAAGGTGGCGATAAGGAAAAATTAAGAAAATACTTTAAAGAAGAAATTTTGCCTCGTTTTGGAAATCTTGAAGTTAAGAACTTTGCTAATATTCTTGTCGTAGCAAGAAAAATTTCGGGAGAAATAAGGATATGAAACCGTGGGCAAAAATAATAATTGGAGACAGCAGAGAACTAATAGAAATTGAAAATGAGAGCATAGAACTTATTATTACATCTCCACCTTATTGGCATATAAAAGATTACGGAGTTCCCGGACAAATAGGTTACGGTCAAACTCTTCATGAATATCTGAAAGATTTATACAGAGTTTGGGAGGAATGTTTCAGAGTATTAAAACCGGGCAGGAGACTATGTATAAACATAGGAGATCAGTTCGCCCGTTCTGTGATTTATGGAAAATATAAAGTAATTCCTCTGCACGCGGAAATCATATTACAGTGTGAAAAGATAGGTTTTGATTACATGGGAGCAATCATTTGGCAAAAGAAAACCTCTATGAACACAACCGGAGGAGCGAATGTGATGGGATCATATCCTTATCCTCCAAATGGGATGATAGAGATAGATTATGAATTCGTTTTGATTTTCAAAAAACCAGGGAGAGGAGAAAATATATCGCATCAGATAAAAGAGATTTCAAAGCTCACAAAAGAAGAATGGAAAGAGTATTTTTCTGGACACTGGAAATTTGGAGGGGAAAGACAGATAAATCATGAGGCAATGTTTCCGGAAGAGCTACCAAG
>AWOA01000099.1 GCA_000494225.1 Candidatus Calescibacterium nevadense OTU 1 | reverse complement strand
GAGAAAACAAACCGAGTCCTCAGCAAAATCCAAATCAGAGTTTTGCTTATCCTGACTTATCCGAGCAAAATTTTAAAGCTTCTAAACCTCAATTTTGGTTATTAGATAATATTACTTCAAGGAGTAGTAAGAGAGCGGGTTCTCAGCAAGAGGTAGCAGGTGGTGAGGATTTGAATTTGACAGATGTAGTTAATTTGCAACAAAGTTTGTTCTCTCTCCTTGCTTTCCTTTCACTGAGAGATGAAAAAATGGCTCAGGAGATGAGAGATGAAGTTTTGAGAGATTATCTACTTTTTCTTTCGGGGGCGATTTCCAAGGAGCAATTTGCGAGAAAAATTAGAGATTTTGATATGAAAGCAAANACCGGTCTTTTTATATCTACATACGTATGATCGTTGAAATTTCTTTTTATAGTAAATCAATCTATGAAATTTCCTATTATATTTATTTATATTTATAAAAATTAAATAAAATAAAATAATAAAAATAAGTACGTGTTTCTTGATTGTAAATCATCAGGTAGCGATATTTAATTCCATCAATTTTTATAAAATACGTAGTAGGTTTGTTATAATTGAAGGTTGACTATAATTGAATTTTTCATTTTGCGTGGGGACATATATTTTTTATAGCTTGCTCAAAAGCATTTTTTTCAGCATCAGATTTGCTTTGACCTAAACCTTTTCCGTAGAATTGATTTTCAATATTGATTCCGTCTTTTGAAACTGCTACAATCTTTATTATAGCCTCTTTAATAAAAACGGGTTTGCTGTTGAAGTCTTTTCCTTGATACACATCTTTAGTGGAAAAATCTACTTTTATCCTAACTTTTGAGTTTTCTTCGTTCTGATCAGTTTTCAGATTTGCCGAAATTATGCACTTTGAAATTTCGTTTTTCATAAAATCGGGACATGATTCAATAAAGACAATTCCAGAATCAGTCTTAAATCCCTTTGATCTTGAGGCTTTGATNTATGGTGTAGATATTCTTATTGTAATTTGGTTTTCTCCTGATGGTAAGAAAACTTTTTGTGATATTCTGGCTTTTCCTTTTTCATCTGTTATTGATCTTATTTTTGACTCTCCTCCGAAGACTTCTCTTATTTGTGCTTCTATGGGTGCCCACGCTAATGGTTTTTGCTGTATTTTTACTTTAACATCAAAATGAACAAAGGTTAAGGGGGANGAAAAGTAAGTCGTATCACCAGATATATCCATAGATATATCGGATAGTTTTTCATAAATGAGTTCATNAAATTTTCTCTCTGCGATTGAATTATAAGATTTACCAAAGACTTCAAGAGTTGAAATTTCTTTCCTCATTACTTGAATTTTTTCATCTAATTTGCTCAAAGTCTCAATCAATCTCGGAGTATCTATTATATCTGAATTTGAAATATAATCTTCAATTCTTCTTATGTTAGACAAAATGTCTCCTTCAATCTCAGATATTTTCTTTATTTTTTCTCTTGTAAATTTCCCGACATCAATTATAGCTAGGGAATACCAAGTCTTATTTTCTTTATCAAAAAATCTCTCTTTGATTATAATGCCTTCAAGAATTCCCTCTATTTTACCTTCTATTTTTCTTTTTGCAAATTCTTCTGATTTCTGATTTTTCTGTGAGCTCTCTACAACGGATTTATCCTCAAAGGTTTCTATTATTCTTACCTTGATTTGTTTGGCTATATCTGCTCTTGCGGAGTTATCAGCTCCATCTTTATCATATCCTACTCCAACTCCNGCTATCACCTCACCAGATTTTAAGTTCTTATAAGGATTTTCTATCCATTCGGGAAATTTCCTTGAGCTACAATATGTTATAGCAAAAGAAGTTAATGATAATAGTAGTAGAAGGAATAGTGGTGAGCATAAAAAAACTCCTCTCTTTTTCTGAAATTTCATATTTATTTATTTATTTATTTTATTACTTAGATTTTAGTTGTTTTAATGTTCGGTTTGTGTAAGTCGAGAAAAAATAAACTTCCGCTGTTAAATTATTGGATACGAATTACTTTCTTTTGATTNTTGAGAAGATTACGGCAAATACACTCATTATGGAAATCACGGTCGGAGATGTCGGAACATCAAAAGTTACAGATAAAATAAAANNTNTGNTNNGCTCCTCTCCTTTTCTGAAATTTCATATTTATTTATTTTATTACTTAGATTTTAGTCGTTTTAATGTTCGGTTTGTGTAAGTCGAGAAAAAATAAACTTCCGCTGTTAAAGTATTGGATACGAATTACTTTCTTTTGATTNTTGAGAAGATTACGGCAAATACACTCATTATGGAAATCACGGTCGGAGATGTCGGAACATCAAAAGTTACAGATAAAATAAAACCTACTGTTGTTGATAAGAGTCCGAAAATCCAGCCGAAAATGAGGTTTTTCTTTTCGTTATCACCAAAAATAATTCTTGACAAAAACGTCGGAATTATAAGATATGAAAACACAAGTAAAACTCCCGCAAGAGAAACAGATGATGTAACTACCATTCCAAATGTTGAATAAAAGAAAATTTCCCTACCTAAACTCGAAAGATTTTTTCTTTTCAGTAAAAGGCTTATGATGAGTATTGATATATAAATTGATGATGCTTTTGCTACATCTTTGAAATCCACAAAAAGTATGTTCCCTATGAGCATGTGTCTTAAAATCTCTGTACCAGATGGATTTTTGCTCAAAAGTAAAATAGAAAGAGCTGATGCCATAGCGTATATTACTCCAACGAAAGCTTCCTTCAAAACTACACTCTCTTTTTTTAAAGCAGATATTATAAGACCAAAAATTATAGCNGAAGCCANTCCGAATATGTAGTGATTGTGAATCCCGAGTAAAAAAGCTACTGTTGAACCTAAAAACGACGCTTGAGCCAAAGAAATATCAACAAAAATTATTCCTCTTTCAAAAACATTCAATCCAAACCATACATGAATTAAAATCAAAGATACACTTAGTAAAAATGCAGGAGATATAACATGAAAAATATCAAGAATATTTTTCNCATCCACCATTTTCTGACTATTTTTCTTTCTTNTCTTTTTATTTTTCTATTCGTTCTTTATTTTTTCATTTTCCCTCCAGAGCTGAAATGATTTTGCTGACATTATATTTTATCAAGCTCTCATAGTCTTTTAACTCTTGGATTTCAGGGATGCAGTCCTCTGGTATTTCTACTCCTTTTATTCCAGTTTTTTCTTCTAANATTTTTATTTCTCTTTTAGGTCTGAAAGGTTCATATAATAGAATCCTTACTTTTCTCTCTTTTATAAGTGATATTAGCTTTGACAGATGAGCAGATGTTGGAGGTATTCCTGGGTAGATTTCTACGTGCTCTACCATCTTAATTTTCAGAAAATCAGCAAGATAAGNCCAGGNTTTGTGATATCCAATAGCTTCTATGCCCTCGTATTTTGAAAAATCACTCCTTATCTTTTCTATAAGTTCGTTCATTCTTTGGGTGAATTTNTGAGCATTCTCAAAAAAATATTCTTCATTTTCNGGNGATATTTCTTTTAATCCTCTTGCTATGTTGTGAGCTATTTTGATAGCATTTTCCGGGGAAAGCCAGTAGTGAGGATTTCCCTCTGCGTGTATATCTCCTATCCTTGGTTCGCCTATTTTGAGCTCTGGAACTTCAAGGATATTTATTCCCTCATAAGCTATAATGTGTCCTTTTTGTCCTTCTATAACTTTTCTGTTTCCTGCTGAATTTATCAGAGATATGAACCATNAGTCAAAACCTAATCCAACGGGTATAACTGCATCTGCTTTTCTTATATGCATGAGCATAGAGGGTCTTGGTTCTACAAAATGAAGGTCAAAGCGTCCATCAGATAAAGTTACAACTTTTACNTTTTCTCCTCCGATTTTTTTAGCGATATCACCAAGNGAGCATGTAGATGATACAATTTGAATTTCTTTACTTATGAGAAAATAAGAAATCAAAAAAGCAATAATCATGATCTTTGCCTCCTTTTTATTTATTATTTTTTAAAATTGTAAAACATGAGCATGAGGTCCCATACCAAACAAGAACTGGAAGAGAATTATGTTTTTTACATCAGCNTGCGGGAAAAAGCTCCACTGGAACCTTATTTTTGTTGTTTCAGTTAGTAAAAATGCAAAAATGGGAGATATCCCTAATTCCAACTCTGAGTTAGTATGTTCGCTTTCGCTATGAGAGTTTCCGCCGTGAGAGTGTTCATCTTGATGATTGTGCTTTGAGTAAAGGTCAAATCTAAATCCAACCTGAAATCTTCTTTGCGAATAAAATAACGAAGAATAAAGNCCTCTGAATTCAGCCTCTTTTTCTTTTATCTCTAACAGAGGTTCTAAAATAAAATTTATTTTTGTGTATCCTCTTGCAAAAAGATATGAAAGGTCTGTTCCGAATATATTAGAAAATGTTTCTTTTGNTGTTCCTTCTTGAAACAATTCTGACTTNCCGCCTGCGTAGCTTATTCCAAACGAGATCTCTGAATCACCTATTCCATATGAAGAGAAAGTTCTTCCTGTGAAGAAAACGTCTTGGAATTTTCCTTCAAACTTTCTCCAAACGCCTGCTTGGAATCGGAGTAAAAATGGAGTAGGAGCTAACCACTCAATTTGACCCCCGTCTCCTATGAGGTTCCATGTATCAAAAGTCTCTCTTATAACTTTCGGAGGATCTATGTATAGCCACTGTTCTGGGTGAAGAGGATTGAACTTCCCGAATTCAATGTATTTTCTTCCCAGTTTCCCGCTAAAACCTGCTCCTATGTTCAGGAAAGAAATATATGCTTCCTCTACATCTGGTCCAATATGAACTTCCTCTTCTGATCCATTATGGGTGTGTCCAAATGAAGGGCTGTGAAATGACACGAAAACATCTGCTCTTATATCTGGAAAGAGAAATGATTGGAAAGCAAACTCGAATTCCCTCAAAGAAAAATTATTTTCTATTTTTTTCCCTATTCTTAACTCATTTACTATATCTCCTATTACAGATATATCTGGCATTAAAAGTGCCCTGCCTTTTATTTTTGTTTCCTCCCCTGTGGGTTGCTGATTCAATATTAAAAATAGAAAAACTAATGTCTTCATTTTCTTTCACCTCCTTTTTTGTTTTTTATTTTTTGTTTTGTTTTTATTTGTTTTTATGCTGTTTTTATACTGTTTGGGATTTATATTTTGTCAAACAGGTAGAGAATTCTATGAAACTTTTGGAGGCGCTCTTGATTTTTTTTCTATTTTTGATATAAATTTTAGTTCTTTTTCTTCTGATATTTTTATTGTTTCTTCTTGATACACAATTTTTATTTCAGATTTTTGAGGTGTGTCAAAATTTTTGTCGTGTGATATTAGACATATCTGACAGGAACTATTTTTCCCTATTTTGTGGTCGTGGGAAGATTCTAAAAATATTGACGTTGTGAATAGTAAAGCACACAAAGTCAAAATACTCAGATAAAATCTTTTTGAAAAATTTTCCATTTCTCTTTTTTAATTTACGAATTTGAAACAAACTTTTTCAATTTTATTTTGAAATTTTCAATTTTTTTGGAGTTTATTTTACAGAATCTTTTTCTTTTGCTCTTTCGTTATTTTGATGTTAGTAGATGAAATAGGAGATACTTTATGAAAATTACGCACAGTGTGGGAAGATTCTAAAAACAGTGAAGTGGTAAATACTAATGTAAAAAAAATAGGAAGATAGAGGAAAATTTGAGAAGTTTTTTTCTTTTTTTTCAACTCTGACATTATTTTAAATTTTTATGTTTTTTATCATCTGATACGTTTTCATAATTTTCAGTTTTTTTGGTTTTATTTATTTTCAACTTCTTTGTTTGATTTTGTATTTTCTTTTATTCGTAAAGGAGAGTAGTTATTATCTTTTTTTGTTTTGTTTTGTTTGGAAGTGATTTTGTTTATCTTTTATTATATTTTAATTTATATATAAAGTTTTTGGTTTAACTGGCGTGAGGTGAGCAGTGGTATAGCTAGTTTAATCAAACAGTCTTAGGATGGAACATTATGAGTGATACAAATTACAAAACAATGAAAGAAAAAATTACAATTAGACCGAATAAAAAAGGGGGATATGTTAGGGATTTAGGAACGGCAACCTACATTTCAACTGAAAGAAAAAGAAGGGAATTCGGAACTCATCTTACTTCAATAGATATCTTTAAAAAATTTATTTTCCCAGAGATAAAAGATATTCTCTATAAATATACTTGGGTAGATTTGTTTTGTGGAGAGGGGAATCTTATTTTACCGATATTAGAAGCGATACCGAAAGATGAGAGAGTAAATTTTTTCAAAGAACATATTTTTCTTTTTGATATTCAAAAGGAAATGGTTGAGAAATCAATTGAAAATGCTAAAAATTACGGAATTCCTTATGAGATAGCGAAAAATAATATTCAATTAAGAGATACATTACAAAATTATCCAGATTTTAAATACTTTAGATACCCACCATACCATATAACAAATCCGCCGTATCTCTATTTAGGGTATGTTGTGAAAAATTCTGAAAGAAATCTAAAATATTTTTCAGGACCAAATGAAGGATATCAGGACCTGTATCAGATCGCGCTCATTAATGACCTAAGACATGGATTGGAAAAATTAATTTACATAATCCCTACAAACTTCTTGTTTGGATTTTCGGTATCAAACAAAATTAGAAAAGACTTTTTACAATTTTATGATATAAAGAAGGCAATTATTTTTGAGAGAAAAATTTTCGAATTTACCGGGACAAATGTTTGTATATGTTTTTTTGAAAGGAAATTACAACCCTCCCACCGTCCTATTGCTTTTAGAGCCTTAAAAATTAACAGCAAAATAGTAGAAAAGGAGTATTATTTATCTCCTAAAAATTTTTATAGAGCTGGAGGTGAATTTGATGAATATGTATCATATTTTAAATCACCGACTCCACTAAAAATTAAGTTTTATTTAACATTGGATGAGGTAGAAAAAAATAAAGGGCAGAAAATAGTCAGACTTTTAGATGCCAACACCTTTTCTAATGGTTATTATAAGGTCAATACTTATCGGGTTAACGAAAAACTTTATACCAAATTAAATAATAATCCTTTATTTGTGAGAACGTTAGATACAGGGAGTTGGAACGGGCGTGTTGGAATTTATAATGTAAAAGAGGTATTTGGAGTAGATGGTATAGTAGTTACAAAAGAAAAATACAGAACTCATCCCATTCAAATCTTTATAACTCCAGAACTTTCAGAAGAAGACCTGGTTTTATTAAAAGATTATTTTAATTTGATGATAGAATATTTTAGAGATATTACTGACAGTGAATTTTTAACTACCTTTAAATATTCTAATTCTGATTATATTCGTAAATATTTGGGGTTATCACAGACAAAAAAATTATTGGAAACTTTCCCAGTTCATTTAATTCCAAAGGAGCAGAAGAAAATATTAAAAATTTTAATAGAACAAAAAAACATAGAGGGAGTTAAAGATATTTTATTAAGTTTAAACAGGAATCGCAAAAATCAATTAACACTTTTTTAGAAATTATGAATAAATGGATCGAGAAAAGTATAGAGTTAGCCAACTCTAATGGGTATTTAGATAAACTTTTTAAAATTTATCCTGTAAAGACGGGGAATATAAGAGCCATACCAGATAGTATAAAAAACGAAATTCAAAGAGCGTTCAGAGAGAAAAACAAAATTGACTTGATAAGAGAACTATTAAAGTTACCCAAATTTCCAATTGATGATCCGTATATCGCTTCATTGAGAAGACACCCTTCATTGTCATCAAAAAACCCCGAAACAGTAGAAAGAATTAGCAAAAAACTTTTTTCTCTGGGCGTAGATACTGTTTTAGAATTAGCGGCTATGCCTGAATCTCCTTCTCGTCAACTTGGTCATAGTTTTAAACGATGGTTAAGATCCCTTGATTATCCATTTTTAGAAGAAGATGAATTTGAAGAGTGTTCTGGTATTGCTTTTTTAGAAGGAAGCGACAGGAAATTAAAAAAATTTGCCAATGATAAACTCGGAGTGAAAAATTTGGAGAAAGGAGTTGATTTCATATTAAAGATCAAAAATAAATTTATTTTAGGAGAAGCAAAATTTTTAACCGATTATGGTGGGACACAAAATAATCAATTTAGAGATGCTATAAATGTAGCAAAGATTAGAAAAGATAATATTATTGGGATAGCAGTTATAGATGGCATAGTATGGTTCAAAAGCAATGCGTACATGCATCGAACTATAAAAACATTTGATGGTATTGCTTTAAGTGCTCTATTACTTTTAGAATTTATAAAAGAGCATCGATAAAATTTTTCATAAATAAACAAAACAACTTATTAGATTTGGATGAAGCGACTGAGAAAATAGAGAACCTTAAAATTAAATAAAATTTGAATTTATTTAGGTCATTTGATTTTTAGATTGTTTTTTGATATCAGATATTTTTAAAAGGTGATTCCTCATTTTATTCCACCTAAACATAAATACACCATATCATCTAAGTTCTCTC
>AWOA01000098.1 GCA_000494225.1 Candidatus Calescibacterium nevadense OTU 1 | reverse complement strand
CAAAATCAGCAAATAAAAAGGAAAATCTTTTCACTTCACTATAAGAATCATAAATACATTGCTGAAAGTGTGAAATATTATTGGAGGAAATATACTTGAATACTTCTCTCGTAAAAATCCAAACAATAAACCTGGAAAGAAAACTAAAAATCTTACCACATGAAGCGACCAAACAAGATGTATAATCATAAAAAAAATACTTTGAAGAAAAAAGCCAGGCCCTAAATTTACGCCCAAAAACTTGAACTTTCTACCGAAAAACATATTAAATCTCCCCTGCATAAAACCTCTGAAAAAAAATTCCTCGGGTACAGATACTCCCAAAAAATATATCAGAAACCATTTTAAATCTTCTTTATTAGGAAAACGAGGAGAAAAAGTGATTATATCGCCTATTTTTTTTTCACCAACAAAGAAAAATAAAATTGCCCAAAGAAAAGCAAAAAAAACAAAACTGAATAAAAAGAACAAGACATCTCTTTTTATGTTTATATCTACTCCGAGAATCTGATTAGATCTTTCAATCAGAGATGGAATAACAAGGAAGAAAAGCAACGCAAAGTATCCTGAAATCTCCCATTTTCCGAAAACACGCAGAATAAAAAGTCCTAAAAAACAAAGACCCCAAAGAAAAATCGGCACAAAGAGAAATTCAAAGACTCTATAACCTATTCTGCTCTTTATCGCAGAAAAAACTTTGCTGATTTTACCTAATAACAACATAATTTTCTATAATTTTGCAAAACCACCGCGATTTTCAGCACATCTGAATTTCAACATTTTGCGACCATCTCGGCAAATTCATCAAATATATGATACGAATCGCTCGGTCCAGGTCCCGCCTCAGGGTGAAACTGAACAGATATAAATTTTAGTTCATCAGACCTAAAACCTTCAAAAGTCCAATCATTNAAGGATACATATGTTACCTTTATCTTACTTTTTACATCCTCNGGGAATGTTTGATGATCAACGGCAAAATTGTGATTGTGAGATGTCACCTCAACATTTTTTCTTTCCGGACTTTTGACAGGATGATTTATTCCATGATGACCAAATTTTAACTTGTATGTTTTGGCCCCCAGAGAAAGAGCTGTAAGTTGGTGCCCAAGACATATAGCCAAAACCGGAACCTTCCCCAAAATCTTTCTTATATTTTGCTGAACTGACGTAAGTGGTGCAGGATCTCCCGGACCATTTGAAAGAACAACTCCATCCGGAGACATACCAAGAATTTCATCAGCACTTGTATAAGCAGGCACAACTGTAACCTCACCAAAAAACTCGACAAGATGCCTCAATATATTTCTCTTCACTCCAAAATCCATAACAACTATCTTCTTCCCAGAAATTTTCTTTTTCCTCTCATAATACACTGATTTATGATACCACAATCCTTCCCCCCATGTATAAGGTTCTTGACATGTGACATATTTTACAAGGTCTCTCCCCTGCAATCCCGGATACTCCTCAACAATTTTCTTCAAAGTTTCGGAATCAACATCTTCGGTGGTTATTACAGCTTTCATAGACCCGCTCTCNCTTATTTTTCTTGTNAGAAACCTTGTATCAACTCCCTCTATACCTATTACTCCTTGTTTTTCCAAAAATTCATGGAGTGTAATTTTTGATCTCCAATTTGAAGGCTGAACTTCCAACTCCCTTATAACAAACCCCTCAACAAATGCCCTGTAAGATTCATCATCTTCAAAGTTTGTTCCATAGTTCCCTATGTGGGGATAAGTCATAACCACAATTTGCTCTTTATAAGAAGGATCTGTTAGGACCTCCTGATACCCGGTCAAAGCTGTGTTGAAAATTATTTCGCTAACCTTTGTTCCCTTTGCTCCGAACGATTTACCCAAAAGCAAAGTACCATCTTCAAGATAAAGAACTGCTTTCATAAATTTCAAAAAATTTGATTTCCTTGCAATAAATTTACTCAATTTTTAGGAATTTTAAAATGTGTCGGATCAAAAATAACAAATCAAAATTGATAAGGACTAAAGAAATTTTATCTTAGAAGCGGAGTTCTTCCAAGTGCAAAGGCTATAACATCGTCAGCTCCCTTTTCCCTTAGGACTTTACTACACTCAGATAAGGTTGAGCACGTTGTGGCAACATCATCTACAAGTAAAATTTTCTTTCCTTCAACATTCCTCACCACAGAAAAAGCACCGCGAGGATTTGAGAGTCTTTCTTCTTTCGGTATATCAAGCTGAGAGGGAGTATTTTTTATTTTTTCCAGCGCAAAAACTACTGGTTTTGATGAAATTTTTGAAAACAAAGATGCCATTGAAAGAGCTGGATTATATCCCCTCTTGACAAATCTTGAAATATAAGAAGGAACAGGAACTATTATATCAAAATCTATGCTGGAAACGACTTCCTGTATTTCGTAAGTGAAAGCTTCCAATACAAAAAGTTTCCCCTCAAACTTTATTTTCCGCAAAACAAACTCTCCATAATCACTATAAGAAAAAAGAGAAACAAGTCTTGAAAAATTCAACTCAAAATTTGCGCAATCTGGACACTCCACATTCTCATGTAAAATAAGGGAACATCTTTTGCAATGAGGTAAACTTTGAATAAAATCTATTTTGCTTTTGCACACTGCACAAAGAGAATGTTCTGCGATCTCACCACAAACGATACAACTTGGTGGAAAGAAAAGATAAGAAAAAGACTGAAAAAGAGATTTAATAAAACTCAAAGATTTTTCACTAAAAGATGAAAATGAAAAATTACTATTCATAGTTCCTTTCAACTTACAGAATCACTAATTCGTTCTGTTCAGCTTCATCATTTCACCTGCTCATAGAAATTACTAATTTTTCTCTTCATCATTTGTCAAAAGATTTATTTATCAAAAGATTTATCAAAAGATTTATTTATCAACCGTGCTTTTTCTTTTCTATTTCCCTTTTATTCTTGCTTTTCTTTTTACCGAGAATTTTCAACTCAATCAACTTCAAAGCTCCATAGGCTCCTGAATACTCTTCAAGTTGAGCTGGAAGAATATTTAAGCTGTTAAAAATTGGCTCTATCAATAATTTCTTTGAGTAATCTCTTACCATATCAAGAACCTTTGGGAAATGCCGAATAACACCGCCAGATATTACAACAGCGTGAGGATTGAATATATGAGCCAAAGTTTGAATGACCTTTGCAGTATAAAAAGAAAAAGTATCAAGAGATTTTAAAGCTTGTTCATTCTGGGAGTTAGCCAGAGAAACTATTTCCTCAGGAGTTCTTAATTCACCCGTTACGTCTTTATAATATCTTGATATAGCTCTTGCTGAAACAAATTCCTCTGTGCAACCTATCCTACCACATGNACAAACTCTTTTGCTATCTTCAACTAATGGTATGTGTCCAACCTCCATTGCAATTCCACCAGCGCCAAAAAGAGGTTTTCCGTCTATCACAGCTCCACCACCTAATCCTGTTCCCAAAGTTATGCAGAGCACAATTCCTTTCTTTTTCCAAGTTTTCCCCGCTCCGAACCAGACCTCTCCCAGGCATGCAAGAGTAGCGTCGTTCGCCACTGCGAATTCTTTTCCCTGAATTTCAATCTTTTTTCCATCAAGGTAAGGTATATTTGGAGATTGAAAAATGAAACCATCTAAACTTACAAATCCTGCAACCGCAATTCCTATACCGTCATAACCCTGTGATATCTTGTTGAGGAATTCAAGAAGTCCAGAAAAATTTCCGGGATTACTTTCTAAAAATTTTTTACCTTCCGAATCAACAACTTTCAAATATGAACCACCTACATCTATACCTATCAGTTTCATAACAATAAAAAGCTTTTTATAAAAAGTTTTAGTTTTTCTTTTTCCCTTTTTATAATTTATTGTGTTGTTTTAGAAGTTTTTATTTTATTCTTCTTTTAGAAGTTTTTATTTGAATTAGACTTCCAATTATTTATTTAGCATAATTTCAAAAATTCAGAGCTTGTTTTGAGTCCTCTCCAAGATAAATTGCGAATTCGTATTACTGACTAATCCGAAGATATATTATACGATTTCAATTCCCCATTGGGTACCCTGCAATTGCTGTTCCCACGACAACTTTTCCGGCCTCAAACACCACCATAAAATGAAACTAATCAACCTTCAAATAAAAAATCATCCAAAAAACAAAAAAAATTAAAAACTACAAAAAAGTATGAACCAAAAAAATCAGATAAGAATAAAATTCTAAAAATCCGCAACAAGAAAACAAACAACAAAAAAGCAGAGAAATAATGAAGAAAAAGGATAAAACACAAAATTCCAAACACAAAATTCCAAAAAAATGAGTTTTTTAAAACATTTATAAAAAATTGTATCTTTTTATGATATGAAAAGAAGAGAAAAACTTAACATTCCAAAAACACCAGAAAGAGAACTCGTAAAAGAGTTTTACAGATTATCCAAAATCAACTGGGGTGTAGATGATGGATTTTATCCTCTTGGATCATGCACTATGAAGTATAATCCACGCATAAATGAAAGGATAGCCAGTATGGATCAATTCAAATTTCTGCATCCTGCTTTCCCAGAACTTGCTCAGGGAGCTCTTGAGATAATGTATGAACTTGAAAACATGCTCTGCAAAATCACTGGAATGGATGCAGTTTCGTTGCACCCTTGTGCGGGAGCTCACGGAGAACTTTTAGCCATCAAAATATCCAAAAAATATTTTTTTGAAGAGAAAAGAGAATATGAAAGAAGATATGTTCTTATTCCAGATTCCGCTCACGGCACAAATCCAGCTTCAGCCGCAATGTGCAACCTCTATGTAAGAGAAGTGAAAAGTGATCCAAGAGGAAACATAGATATCCAGGACCTCAAAAAGAAGTTAGGAAAAGATGTTGCCGTTCTTATGATGACGTATCCGAATACTCTTGGTCTTGCCGATGAAAACATTGAAGAAATTGTAAATTTAGTCCATCAAAACGGGTCCCTACTTTATTTAGATGGAGCAAATCTTAACGCGATAGCAGGAATTGTAAGACCCGGAGATATCGGTTTTGATTTTGTACATCTAAACCTTCACAAAACATTTTCAACCCCACACGGAGGCGGAGGTCCGGCAGCAGGACCGCTCGGTGTCAAAAAGCACCTCGAAAAATTCCTACCCTACCCCAGAATAAAAAAAGAAGATGAAAATGGTAAGTCAAATTACAAGCTTGATTACTCAAACAAAGAAATGTCGGTAGGGAAAATAGAATCTTTCTTCGGTAATTTCCCGGTACTTTTGAGAGCTTGGGCATACATAAAAATGTTAGGAGAGGAAGGAATAAGAAAGAACTCTCAAATTGCTGTCCTTAACGCAAACTACCTTATGAAAAAACTTTCAGAAAAATATCACCTACCATATCCACGCAAATGCAAACACGAATTTGTCTTGAGCGAAAAAGGATTAGGAGTAAAAACCGAAGATTTAGCAAAAGCTTTGCAAGATGAAGGATTTCATCCACCAACAATTTATTTCCCACTCATAGTTAAGGGAGCTATCATGATAGAGCCAACAGAAACCGAAACAAAAAAAACTCTTGATGAGTTCGCAGAAGCCATGCTCAAACTCTTTGACCTTTCTCATACTAACCCAGAATACTTTGAAAAAGCCCCCCAAAAGCAAGCAGTAAAAAGAGTCGATATGGTGAAAGCTAACACTAAACTGATCCCCTCTGAAAGATGGAAACAAGCCGAACAAAAAGATGAACAAAAAGATGAAGTAAAAGAGTAATGATAAAAAGAGTAATGATAAAAACAAAAATAAGAAGAAGAAAGAATTAAGAAAAGAAGGAAGAAAAAACGAAAAGAGGGAAGAAAAAAAGAAGAAAAAAATTACTTTAACAAAATAAATCATGGAAGGAAAGCTATGAGGGTAGAAAGATTACTTATTGACACTGAAACTCCTATCTCTATTTTTCTCAAACTCAAAGCAAGCGGATTTCAACCACTATACTTACTCGAAAGCGCAGAAGAACCGGAAAAATGGGGAAGATACTCCTTCCTGGGATTCGGAGAGCCAAAAGTTAAAATAAAATACTTTATAGATGAAAAAGAAATAGAAGAAAGAGATAAAGAAAGGGAAAAAGAAGATAAAGAAAGGGAAAAAGAGAACGAAAAATCTAAAAAAAATAAAAAAAATTTTCTTGACATTTTAGAAGAAGAGCTTAACAAAATAAAAATCAAGCACTCAGAGTTTCTGCAAGGATTCAAAAAAGAAAGTGGGATTCAAAGGGTTCCATTTGGTCTGGTAGGGTTCATAGGATATGACCTTTTTTCAGAATTTGACAAAGTAAATACAATAAAAGGGAAAGTATCGCTTGGAATTCCAGATTCAGTTCTGGTTTTCACCCCAAACATAATAATTTTTGACAACCTCAAAAGAGATATAATTTTACTTTCGGAAGATGTAAGCATGGCAGAAATAAAAAAAGTTCTCAAAAAATCAGTAGATCCTTCAACAAAAAAATTCAAAGTTAAAAGAATTCATGACAAAGTCAAAAAAGAAGAGTTTGAAGATATAGTAAAAAAAGGAATTCAAAGAATATACATGGGAGACGTAATTCAAGTTGTTCTTTCAAGACAAAAAGAGATAGAAATAAAAGGAAAAATAGATGAATTTTCTCTCTACAGAATTTTGAGAATAAAAAATCCATCTCCATACATGTATTTTGCTGATTTTGATGATATAAAAATAGTTGGAACGTCGCCAGAGATACTTGTGAGGGTTGAAAATGGTGTAGCCACAACGCTTCCGATAGCAGGAACAAGAAAAAGAGGAGAAACAGAAGAAGAAGATAAAAAACTCGAAGAAGAACTTCTATCAGACGAAAAAGAATTAGCGGAACATGTTATGCTTGTTGATCTTGCGAGGAACGACATAGGAAAAGCTTCATATCCCGGAACTGTAAAGGTGAAAAAATTTGCCTACATAAAAAAGCTATCAAGAGTTATGCATATAGTATCCGAAGTTGAAGGTAAGATAAAGGAAACGCCCCTTGAAGTTTTGAGGTCTTGTTTTCCTGCTGGAACCGTTGTTGGAGCTCCAAAAATCGAGGCAGCCAAAATAATTTCGGAACTTGAAAAAGAGAGAAGAGGTCCATACGCAGGAGCAATAGGTTATTTTTCCGCAGACAACAATATGGATACAGCTATCTTAATAAGAACAGCCTTCATATATGAAAACAAAATAAAAATTCAGGCAGGAGCTGGAATTGTCTTTTACTCAATTCCAGAAAGAGAATATTTCGAAACAGAACATAAACTAAAAGCCCTTGAAGAATCTATAAATGTGCTCGCAGAATGAAAAAGAAAAAACAATAAAAAAAGACAAAATAAATAAATTGCAAAAAATTTATCAGAACTTGATACGAAAATGAAAAAATTTCTTGAAAAAAACCTTCAAGAAAAAACAAATTTTAGAATATAAAAGAAATATACAAGGTGAAAATATGGGAGGTGAAGATTAAATGAGAACAAAAAAAATTACATTAGGAGGAATAACGGTTCTCTCATTTTTAATTTTTTCAGCTCATGAGGTAAAAGCGGAGGATATGACTCAATTAGCAAATCAAAAAGGGTGTTTAGCCTGCCACCAAATAGACAAACAACTTGTAGGTCCAGCATGGATTGAAGTCTCAAAAAAATATACAGAAAAAGATATTCCAAACCTTGTAAATTCAATCCTCAACGGCTCAATGGGAAAATGGGGGCAAGTTCCTATGCCCGCAAACAAAGGTTTGGTCACGGAAGAAGAAGCTAAAAAACTTGCAGAGTGGGTAATATCTTTGAAGAATCAACAAACATCAGCAGGAACGAAACAATCAGAAACTAAAAAGGAAGAAAAACCAAAAGGAACCAAAAAGTAAAATTTTTTATTCTATTCTTCTTTCTCCGGCTATCCTTACTTTTTGTCCATCGTAGAGTTTGTCTGAAACCGGCGATATAATTTGAGTGATGCCTTCCGGCACCTTAACCAGAGCGAAATCAGAAAAATTCTCAATAACAGAAATCTTTATTTTACGAGCTATCCCGTTATCAGCAGTGAAAATAAACTCTCCTTCTTGTGAAATATAAATAGCCTCATATGGCAGAAGATATAAACCGTCTGTTTGAAATTTTTCGGCTTGAGAGATTTCCAAATGTGCAATTCCCAGAAGGTTTGCAGGAACATTTTCAGATAAATCTATAATCACATCAAAACCTGTTCCAGTTGATGCAGGTTTTATACTTGAAACTTTACCTTTTACTACCTTCTTCAAAGAAGGGAATTCAACATCCAAAATATCTCCTATTTTTAATTTTGTTATATCTTTTTCCGCAATTTTTCCCAGAAAGAAAGTTTTAGAACTTTGTATCACAAATATAGGAGATTGAGGTCCTACAAAGGAGCCGACATCTGCTCTTTTTTCAACTACTATTCCATCGTAGGGAGCAAGTATATTAGTTTCGTTAAGGTCAATTTCTGCCCTTTCTAAATTTTTCTTTGCGGTCTCATAAGCTGCAAGTAAGCTTTGATAATTTGATTTTGCACTATCATACTCTGCTTGTGCTATTGATTTCGTTTTTATAAGGTTTTCAGCTCTTTCGTAGTTTAACTTGGCAAGTTCAAGTTGAGCCTTTATCCTTTCAAGTTCCGCTTTTGCTCTTTCCAAATTGTTCTTATAATCTGTATCGTCAATTTTCGCAAGGTTCTGTCCTTTTTTTACCCTGAAACCAATATCAACAAAAAGCTTTGTAATTCTTCCTGAAACTTTTGAAGATACGACAGATTGCCTCTCAGGTTGCGTGGACCCCACAAAAGATATTGAAGGAGAAGAAGAATTTTTTTCTCTGATCAAATTTATAACAAAAACTCCAACCTCATCTTTCTTACCCTGAAAAGTTGGAACTTTCTCATTTCCCTTTTTGTTTCCCTTTCCACATGAGAAAAAAACAAAAAGCAAAAAAA
>AWOA01000097.1 GCA_000494225.1 Candidatus Calescibacterium nevadense OTU 1 | reverse complement strand
CAGAAGAAGGAACAATAAGAAAAAAATTCGGAATAGATATAGAGAAAAATTCAATTCATGGATCTGACTCCCCTGAATCTGCTAAATTTGAAATAGGTTTCTTCTTTTCTGAATACGAACTATAAAGGAATAAAATATTAATGGCAAGCAATAAATAATTGGATTAATCTTTCATAATTTCATATTTTATTTTTTCTTTTATCTGCTCNAATTTTCCGACACCATCAATTTTAGTTATCTTTCTATTTTTTTTCTGATAATAATCAATAATAGGCATAGTTTGTTCTCTAAAAACTTCAAGCCTTTTTCTCACTTTTTCCTCCTTATCATCTTCTCTGATCACGAGCTCACCACCACAAATATCACAAATTCCCTCAACCTTAGGCGGATTAAAATATATATTATAGACACTTTGGCAACTTTTACATGTCCTTCTACCGCTCATCCTTTTTAGTATTTCTTCATCTGGAACATCCAACCATATTATTTTGTAGTCTCTGATACCGAGCTTCTCAAATAACTCATCAAGAGCAATGGCTTGGGGAACGGTCCTTGGGAATCCATCCAATATAAATCCTTTCTTTGAATCATCTTTTTTAAGCCTTTCTTCAATTATCTGTATGACTATTTCATCTGGGACGAGAAGCCCTCTCCCTACAAATTCTCTTACCTTTTGCCCGAGTTCCGTCCCCTCCGATATAGCTTGACGCATTATATCACCAGTTGCAATATGAGGTATCCCCATCTCCTCTGCTATCATTTTACTCTGAGTTCCTTTCCCACTTCCTGGAGGACCAAAAAGTATAACAACCTTTCTATTATTCTCTGACATAGAAAAACATTTTTAACACAAAAATAAATTGAAAAATTTTTCAATTTCAATTTCCACACAAAAATTGCAATCCTCCAAAAAAATAAAACTGAAAAACAAAAAATAATTGTAAAATTTATTAAATATAAAATAAATAAGACCATGGGAGATAATTCACCGGAAGGGGAAGTAAGAAAGAGGGTTCAAAAGGTAACTATAAAGTTTGCAGGTGATTCCGGAGATGGGATTCAGCTTATCGGTACCCAATTCACCTTAGCAACAGCGATATACGGAAATGACTTTGCCATTTTTCCTGAGTTCCCAGCTGAAATAAGAGCACCAGCAGGAACAACATACGGAGTCTCTGCGTTCCAAATACAATTTGGTTCAATTGATATATTAACTCCCGGAGATGAACCGGACGCGCTCGTTGCATTCAACCCAGCCGCTCTAAAAATAAACTTACCCCATCTGAAACCCGGAACTCTCATTATAATAAACATAAATGAATTTGATGAGATAAACTATAAAAAAGCAAACTGGGAGAGTATATTAAAAGGTGAAGAAACATTAGATGAAATACTTTCAAAATTTGAAGTAATAAAGGTTGAATTCAACAAACTCGTAGTTGAAGCTTTGAAAGATATTGATATCCCTCATAAAGATAAAATAAGAACAAGAAACTTTTTCGCTCTTGGTCTTGTATCGTGGATCTTTATGCGCCCGCTAGAACCAGTATTAAAGTTCATAAAAGAAAACTTCGGTAAAAAGCCAGAAATAGCAAAAGCAAACGAAATATCACTAAAAGCTGGCTATAACTATGGAGAAACCCTTGAAATAAAACATAAATTCCCAAGAATAGAAGTTCAAAAATATGTATTTGAACCGGGAAAATATAGGTATATCTCCGGAAATGAAGCATTTGCATACGGAATTTTAGCAATAAAAGAAAAAACTGGAATTCCATTAGTCTATTCATCTTACCCAATAACACCTGCAAGTGATATCCTACATTACCTTGAAGCTTTCAGAAACTTCGGAATAATTGCTTTACAGATGGAGGATGAAATAGCAGCTGTAAATACAGCAATAGGTGCATCGTTTGCGGGAGGTTTGGGAATAACAGCAACCTCTGGACCCGGACTCTCTCTAAAATCAGAAGGAATAAACCTTGCTGTCATGACAGAACTTCCCTTAATAGTTATAGATAACCAAAGGTCCGGTCCATCAACTGGGATGCCAACAAAAACAGAGCAAACTGATCTACTCTTTGCTCTATATGGTAGGCATGGGGAATCGCCAATTATAGTTATAGCTCCGCAAAGTCCGGGGGATTGCTTCTTGGCAGTCATTGAAGCAGCAAAATTTGCGATAAAATACATGACTCCTGTAATAGTTCTATCTGACCTATATATAGCTATGGGTTCTGAACCTTGGAAAATTCCTGATATAGATAGTATCGCAGAAATAAAAGTTGATTTTTGGAAAAAACCAAACGGCTTTCAACCTTACGCAAGAGATGAGGTAACATTAGCAAGACCTTGGGCAAAGCCCGGAACACCCGGACTTGAACACAGAATCGGAGGTCTCGAAAAATCACACATATACGGAAAAGTCTCCTACGATCCACAAAACCACGATTTTATGGTAAAATTGAGAGCAGAAAAAATAAGAAGAGCTCAAGCAGATATCCCAGATATTCAAGTCTATGGACCAGATGATGCCGAACTTTTAGTTTTAGGATGGGGAAGCACATTTGGACATATAAGAGCTGTTGTGGATAGAGCAATCGAAAAAGGATGGCCAGTTGCACAGGCACATCTGAGATACATAAATCCATTTCCAAAAAACCTAAATGACGTTCTCAAAAAATTCAAAAGAATTCTAATTCCAGAACTCAATTTAGGTCAGCTTCTTTTGCTCATAAAAGGAAAGTTTGGAGTAGATGCGGTTGGTTTCAACAAAGTGACGGGAACTCCCTTCAGAGAATCAGAACTGATGCAAGCAATTGAAAAAGAGCTAATAAACATGGAAAAAGAAGGTAAATTATCAAAACATATAGAAGTCTATGAAGGGAAATTTATAGAAAAAAGAGAGGAGGTGGCAAAAAGTGCAGCAGGTTGAACAAAAAATAGAAGTAAAAATAACCGCAAAGGACTTTGACTCCGGTGAGGAACCAAGATGGTGCCCCGGATGTGGAGATTATGCAATCCTGAATGCGGTAAGGTCCGCATTTGCTGAAATCTCCAAAGAACTCGGAATACCAAAAGAGAACTTCGTAATAGTTTCAGGAATTGGATGCTCTTCCCGTTTCCCTTACTATATGAATACATACGGACTACACGGGATACATGGCAGAGCTACTGCAATAGCAACAGGAGTTAAAGTGGCAAATCCAGAACTCTCTGTTTGGGTTGTAACAGGCGATGGAGATGGTCTCGCAATAGGTGGGAATCATCTTATGCATCTTATGAGAAGAAATCTTGATATAAAAATCTTACTTTTTGATAACAGAATTTATGGGCTTACAAAAGGACAGTACTCTCCAACAAGTGTTCCAGGACAGATAACAAAAAGTTCTCCTTATGGTGTCATAGAAAGACCTGTAGATCCAGTTTTACTCGCTTTGTCGCAGAAAGCAACATTTATAGCGAAAGCAATAGATAGAGATATAAAGCGACTCACCGAAATTCTCATAGAAGCTGCCAAACACAAAGGAACAGCATTCATACAAATATATCAAAATTGTGTTGTGTTTAATGATAAGGCATTTGAAGATTTTGCTGGAAAAGAAGTAAGAAGCGAAAGAGCAATTGAAGTGAAACACGGACAACCTCTCATTTTCGGGAAAAATCTTGACAAAGGAATAATAATAGAAAACGGGAAGCCAAAAGTAGTCAAAATAGGTGAAAATGGTATAACAAAAGATAAAATAACAATATANGATGAAACAGATTTTTATATGAACTTCGTAATAGCAAATATGCACTACCCAGAATTTCCGGAACCACTTGGAATAATAAGAAGNGTAAGAGAACCAACATTTGAGGAACTTCTTTTCAACCAGATAGAAAGCTCAAAAAAGCTAAAAGGAGAAGGTAACCTAAAAAAACTTTTAGATAAGAATTCATGGGAAGTTCTCCCTTCGTAATGATAAACTCTCAAATAGTAAAATTTCAAATCAAAGAATTTTTAAATCAGTGAAAGTTTCCATTATATCAATCTATAAATAAACAACAAATAAAAATAAATCAATAAAATAAAATCATAATAAAATAAAAAATCAAAAAATATCTGCAGATTTCACATATTTCTGGTAAGAATAAAAAGAAGCAAAGTAAAAGATAGAAATAACTCTGAAAATACGACTACCTTTGAGCCACCATGATAAAATAGCTAAAAATACTGAGAAAACTACATTTTCGACGGAAAAGAAGAAAAGAGATGGGACCACACATGTTATAGCTGAAAAGAGCTTTTTCAAGGTCCCATGAACCTTTTCTGCGGATGAATCAAATAAAGCAAACACCAATGAACAAAGAGCGAGAGAAAAAACTTCCGAAGGTATAGAAAAGGTTTTACTTGCAGAAAGATGCGATACAAATACCAAAAACCCTGCAAAAATACTGTAAAATATCGGTCCTAAAAATTTTCTTTTCAATTCAAAAGGTGGTAAATGATAAAAGGCAGAAAAAAGAACAATAATAGGTAAAGGAACTAAGAACATCCCTCTACTTCCCCCAAACAAAGATATAGCAATGTAAAACAGGAAAAATATACGATAGATTATTTTTTGCGCTTGATGACCTTCTGATTTTTCATCTTGACGGACTATAACATCACCGATCAAATTTATAATTTGCTGTGTTATGAAGAAGGAAAAAACTCCAAAGAACGAAAGGATAATATTTATATAATCTCTTTTTCCGACAGAAAAAGCACCAACAAAAGCTAATATAAAAATATAGATTAAAGAATAGTTTTTTAAATTCACCCAAAGAAAATCTTTCAAAAAATCTCTCGAGGCAATCAAAAAGAAAAGCAAAAGAAAAACGCCCCCTAAAATAAAGTAAGAGGTTCTCTCAGTAAAAATAAGGAAAACCGGGTTTGATTTGCCTAAAACAAAACTTAAATGAAATAAAACCCACAAAGAATACGAAAGTAAAAAGTAAAGGATAAACCTAAAAAGATCTTTTCTTAAAANAACAAGTCCAACTAATTTTAGAAAAAACAGAAAGAAAATACTTGTTTTCGGAACACCGCGAGCAAAAAATAAAAATGAAAAGAAAGCTTTTNGGAGCTCAANGATCTGAATTCCACTGCGAAAATCGTATGTCCAAAATTCTCTATCTAAAAAAACACCGAACAACGAGAAAACAGAAAACGGAATAAGAAAAGAAAAAATTATGTATTTTCTATTCAGCAGTTTGTTAAGTAATTTCAGGTCTAAAAGAAATAATAAAGAATAGAACCAAGATTTAAAAAAAAAGAAAGCNCCTTTTGATTCAACATCTGAAAAATGAGATTCAAATCCGGCTCTCACTAATGCAANCAAAACAAAAATATAACCATAAACAAAATATCCGTATAGAAAATCANTTTTCAATAATCTCATAATTTTATCAAGTTTCAATAATCTCATAATCTATCAAGTTTAAACATAAAATTCAGAACATATTTTGAATTTTTAAGAAATTCAAGAAAACCTAATTAAGAAAATATATATATGAAAGGAAGAGTTCTTGTGGCCAAAGTNGGTCTTGATGGGCACGATAGGGGAGCAAAAGTTGTAGCAAGAGCACTAAAAGAAGCTGGCTTTGAAGTAATATATACAGGATTACATAAAACCCCAAAAGAGGTAGCAGATATAGCCCTTGAAGAAGATGTAGATCTTATAGGCGTATCCATACTCTCAGGAGCTCACGGTACCCTTATACCAAAACTCATAGAAGAGATGAAAAAAAGAAAAATAGAAGATAAACCAGTAGTAGTAGGAGGAATAATCCCAGATGAAGATTTTGATTTTCTCAAATCTTATGGAGTGAAAGCAATATTCATCCCTGGAACTCCCCTAAAAGAAATAATAGAAACAGTGGAAAAACTCGTTAAAGAGTATAGGGAGAAAAAAGAGATATAGATAAGATGTGAGTGGGCGTGGGAGGAATCGAACCTCCGACCTCTACCTTGTGAGGGTAGCGCTCTTCCACTGAGCTACACGCCCTTACAAAGCGTCATATATCTTATCAATAGAATAAAGATCCTGAATAGCATAAACCTGAATTTCAGATAAATCCCCTCGTAATCTTTCCCTTATCTCTTTTATACATAGAACAGCAAATTCTGCGGATTCAATCGTAGTAAAATAGCATACACCTCTGAATAGAACCGCTTTCCTGATATAAGCAGAATCAAAAATAGCTTTTCTATCATAATCAAATGTGTTGATAAGAAAAGAAATTTTCCCGGATTCCACGATATCAACAATATTCGGCTTCCCTTCCCCTAACTTGAAAACTTTCAAAGATTTCACTCCGTTTTCAGTAAAGAATTTATGAGTACCATCTGTGGCATATATTGTAAATCCAAGCCCTTCCAAAATTCTTGCCAATTCACAAGCTTTCGGTTTATCTTTATCTTTCACAGTAAATAAAACAGAACCAGAAAGTGGTATTCTATTCCCAGAAGCAACCTGCGCTTTATAGAAGGCGATAGCCAAATCAAAATCAATACCCATAACCTCACCCGTTGATCTCATTTCAGGACCTAAAATTGGGTCGTGTCTTAATTTCAAGAAAGGTAAAACTACTTCTTTGACCGCAAAATATTTACTTTCAAAGTAACCACGAATCCCCAAATCTTTCAAATCCTTTCCGCACATAACATAAGTTGCAATCTTCGCAAGAGGAATACCAATAGCTTTTGATATGAAAGGAACAGTTCTTGAAGCTCGCGGATTTGCCTCAAGAACATAAACAGTTCCATCTTGTATAGCAAGCTGTAAATTCATAGGACCAACAACTTCAAGCCACCTCGCAATTGTGTATGATATATCAACAACATCTCCTTTGATCGACTTTGAAAGTCCATACGGAGGTAAGATATTTGCTGAATCTCCCGAATGGATTCCGGCAGGCTCTATATGTCTCAATACCCCACCGAATAAAATATCTTTTCCATCAGATACAAGGTCAACATCCAATTCAATAGCTCCTTCAAGAAACTTATCTATAAGCACAGGTTGGCCTGGTTCTGCTTTTATAGCTTCTTCAATATAGTATTCGAGCTCATCGTGAGAATTCACAATAGCCATAGCTCTCCCGCCAAGAACATAAGATGGTCTGACAAGAACAGGGTATCCGAGATTTTTGGCTTTCTCCAAAGCTTCTTCTTTCGAAAAAGCTACATCAGATGGAGGCTGCTTTATACCGAGATTATCTAAAAGCTCCCTGAACTTTCCTCTATCCTCTGCAATATCTATTGATTCAGGGGATGTTCCTGCTATGTGAAAACCTTCGTCTCTGATTTTCTTTGCAAACTTCAAAGGTGTCTGACCACCGAAACTCACAAAAACCATATCTGGTTTCTCATGGAGAAGTATTTCAACAACTCTCTCATAAGTTATAGGTTCAAAGTAGAGTTTGTCTGATGTATCATAATCAGTAGAAACAGTTTCTGGATTTGAATTTATCATTATAGTTTCATAACCGAGCTCCCGCAAAGCAAAACAAGCATGAGTCGCAGAATAATCAAATTCTATCCCCTGACCTATCCTATTCGGTCCTGCTCCCAATATAACTCCCTTTTTCCTTTGGGTCCGCAGAGATTCGTTCTCATAGTCGTATGTTGAATAATAGTACGGTGTATATGCTTCAAATTCTCCCGCACATGTATCAACGCACTTGAAAACTGGCAAAATTTTTCTTTTTCTCCTCTCTGCTCTCACATCATCTTCTCCGATGCCGAACAAGAAACCAATATGCTCGTCTGAAAAACCAGAACTTTTAGCTTCAAAAAAAACCTCGTCCGGTAAATCTTGTATGACTTTAAAGCTTTTTATTTTGTTTTCAATATCAATTATCTTTTTCATCTGATTTATGAACCATATATCTATTCTTGTTTCCTTTGAAAGCCACTCGGGAGATTTTCCTCTTCTCAAAAACTCAAAAATTGCAAAAATCCTTAAAGGATGCGGTTTTAAATACTTCTCCAACTCAAAATCTTCCATCTGAATTGGCTTTGGAAAAGAAGGTTCTTTNTCAAGAGAGCTTATTGCTTTGAGCAAAGCTTCCCTGAAATTTCTCCCAATAGCCATCACTTCACCTATTGATTTCATCTGAGTTCCCAAATAAGGATCAACCTCCGGAAACTTTTCGAAGTCAAATCTTGGAATTTTTACAACGACATAATCTATCGTTGGCTCAAATGAAGCAGGAGTCTTTTGAGTTATAAAATTTGGTATCTCATCTAATGTGTATCCTACGGCAAGAAGTGANGCAATCTTTGCTATTGGGAATCCGGTAGCTTTTGATGCAAGAGCAGAACTACGAGAAACACGAGGGTTCATCTCTATCACAACCATTCTGCCCGTTTTTGGATGGATTGCAAATTGAATNTTTGATCCACCAGTATCTACNCCTATNTCAGCCATTATTCTTTTTGCAGCATCGCGCATAGCTTGGAATTCTTTATCTGTAAGCGTTTGAGCGGGAGCAACAGTTATTGAATCTCCTGTGTGAACTCCCATAGGGTCAAAATTTTCTATTGTGCAAACCACAGAGAAATTATCGTTCTTATCTCGCATGACTTCAAGTTCAAACTCTTTCCATCCATCAAGATATTCTTCAACAATTGCAGAACGTTTCGGACTTATAAATAAGGCAAATTTTAGCTTTTCAAAAAAATCTTCTTCTGTCCAAGCAATTGAACCACCTGTTCCCCCAAGAGTGAAGGATGGTCTTATTACCGCAGGAACACCTATAATATCAAAAGCTTGCTTTATTTTTTCTTCGGAATCAACGAAAAAAGACTTTGGAACTTCAAGTCCTATTTTCCCCATAGATTTCCTGAACTCATCTCTATCTTCAGCTTTTTTTATTGATTCGTATCTTGCACCTATGAGTTCAACAGAGTATTTCTGCAATATACCACATTCGTATAATTGAGAAGCGAGATTTAAGGCNGTTTGTCCCCCTAAGGTTGTCAAGAGCGCATCAGGTCTTTCCTTCTTTATCACTTTTTCTACGAACTCGAGTTCAAGAGGTTCTATATAAGTTCTATCAGCAAATTCCGGATCTGTCATTATTGTAGCCGGATTTGAATTTATAATAACTAACTCGTATCCTTCCTTTTTTAGTGCTTTGAGAGCTTGTGTCCCCGAATAATCAAATTCTGCCGCTTGTCCTATGACTATGGGTCCCGAACCTATGACTAATATCTTCTTTATATCAGTCCTTTTAGGCATAATGGAGCCAAAATTTTAAAGGGAGAGAGAACCATTTTTCTGTTATAATAACTCTGTAGCAAA
>AWOA01000096.1 GCA_000494225.1 Candidatus Calescibacterium nevadense OTU 1 | reverse complement strand
AGGTTCTCTTTTTGATGATATAAAAAAGGAAGGCTCAAAGATAAATATACTCATCGGCTCCAAGAAATTTATAGAAGGCTGGGATACCTGGCGCGTTTCCTCAATGGGACTTCTAAATATTGGCAAAGGACAGGGTCCACAAATTATTCAGCTNTTTGGAAGAGGAGTAAGGCTAAAAGGAAAAGACATGTCCCTTAAGAGAAGTGGAGAGGTCCCTTACTTAGAGACGCTCAACATCTACGGTATCAAGGCTGATTATCTAAGCAGGTTTTTAGATGCAATAATAAAAGAAGAGGTAGAATTTGAGACGATTGAAATACCTATAACACCTCAGCACAAGGAGAAATGGAAAGATCTTTATATTCTTACCAGACCAAAAGATAAAAAGTTTGAAGAGGAAGAAGTTTTAAAACTTGAAATTGATGATAAAATTTACTTTACGATTGACCTTCTGCCGAAGATCTCGGTATATCAAGCAACTGAAAGAAGGGAAGAGAGAATTAAAACAGACCAGATAAAGGGTGAGAGTGAGGAGTTGAGCTTCTCAGAAGAAATCGTGGATTTGTTTGATTGGGAAAGGATATGGCAGGAAGTCTATGAATTTAAGATTACCAAAGGTTATTGGAACCTGGTTTTGGATAGATACATGCTTAAAAGCTTACTTTTATCAGACAGATACAAAATTAAGGCACCTCCTGAGTTTCTTGAGGTCAAAAATGGAGATGATTTGCAACGACTGGAAGACATTGCGCTTCTTATCATTAAAAAATATCTGGACTTATTCTATAGAAAATCTGCCAAGCTCTTTGAGACAGAAAACCTACATTATGATAAAGTCGGAGAACAGTTACCCCTTTTTGTCTTCGAACCAAAGCATAGTTACACCCTCAAACCAAAGCATAGCTACACAGTCCAGATAGACAAGCGTAAAAAGAAGCTGATCAACAAGATAAGGGATTTGGCAAAAGATTTAAACAAGCTCCTAAAAGACGATGAAGCAACCCTACCAAGAATTTGTTTTGATAAGCATCTCTATGTACCGATATTACTTCAGAGTAAGGAGATAGATAGAATTTCCCCAGTTGGGCTTGTAGAAAGTGAAAAGAAGTTCATCGTAGATCTGAGAGAATACCTTAAAAACAATAAAGATAAATTTTCAGACATTGAGCTATACCTTTTAAGGAATTATCCCTTTTCTGGTGTAGGTTTTCAGCTTCAGTGGTCAAAATTCTACCCTGATTTTATTATGTGGGTGAAAAAAGGCAAGCGACAAATCATTGCGTTTATAGACCCAAAAGGATTAGAACATACGAAGGACTTAAATGACGAGAAGATACAGTTTGCAAAGAAGGAAATCAAAGAGATTGAAGAAAAGCTTAATGGAATTAATCAAACAAACATCCGCTTAGAATCCTTTATACTTTCCGCCACTCCTTATGAAAAATTGATAAAAGGAAAGATAAAGCCACCTTCAAAAAATGAATATATGGAGAATAACGTATTATTTTTAGATGATGATAAAGACTGGCTTGAAAGATTATTTAGTTTGATAGATTATTTAGTTTGATAATGAAGAATTTACAATAATAGACATTCTGCGTATATTCATTATGTATTGTGAAGTCTTCGTATTAACAAAAGACCAGAGATNAAGAATAGAAGGACTATCAGTATGGCGTATCTCTGACTACCCGTAAGACTGGAGATTACACCAAAGAGAAAAGGTCCGAGTATAGAAGAACTTTTGCCAACCATTGAGTAAACACCANAGTATTCTGATTGTTTACCATAAGGTATGAACTTTGAAAAATAAGCCCTTGAGGAAGCCTGAATTGTCCCAAGTCCCACACCTGCCAGAGATGCAAGGATAAAAAAAATCCCTTTTTGAATCCACAAAAAAAGCTCCTGATGAAACAGCACTCCATAGAACAAGAGAAAGTTCTATAACCCTCCTTGGTCCCCATATATCAGTAAACCTTGCAAAAACAAATGAGCCCATAAAGGCAGTAAATTGAACAAAAATAAAAAGAAGCACAAGCTCATTAGCTGAGAAACCTACAGTAACAGAAGCGTATATTGATGAAAAGACGATCACAGTATTCACGCCATCTATATACAGGAAATAGGCAATTAGGAAAACTCTCACAGGTCCGACCATCCACAATNTTTTAAAGTTATCAATTATATATCTCATTCCTTTTATGGCAGATTGAAAAAAATGCTCCTTTCTTTCATCCTTTGGCATCATAAAAAATACAGGAAGCGAAAAGATAAAAAAGAATAGTGAAACAGAAATCCACACAAGTCCATAATGACCTTTCTGAACAAGATAGAGTCCTATTAAAAGAGATACAATTGAGCCAAGATAACCTATGCCGAATCCCCAGGAAGATACCCTTCCAAGATAGTTCGTAGGAGTTATAACGGGAAGAAAGGAATTATAAAAGATTACGCTCCACTCCATGGCTATATTTGCAAGAACAAAAAGCATGAACCCCCTAATGATCTGACCCTCTTTGAGAGTTGAAAGACCGGCAACACAAACAACACAGATAGAGACAAAAACAAAGAGCATCCTCTTTCTAATACCTGAAAAATCAGCAATCCCTCCGAGCAATGGTGAGGTTAATGCAACAATGAGCATGCTCAGTGATACAGCCCGTCCCCACCAGAGGTCACCCAGACCTGAGGAGTCTCCAACTATCTTTTCTGTATAATAGATAGGAAATATAACAGAGGCAATAACAGCAGAATAACTTGAATTAGCAAAATCAAAAAGACACCAGCTAAAGATCTTCTTTCTATCCATAATTGTTTAGTATCATATCCTAACCGTTAAAATTAAACATGAATTAAGTGCTGTGTCAAGAAATTTTAATCCTCTTTTCATCCCTTTAAGATCTGACAGTTTATAGCAAGATAAAAAAATATTGTAAAACAAAGAGTGTAGTTTGTTTTAAATTGATAAAACTTGGAACAGATTTCCCTGACAAAGCCAGTTAGGTTATTTTGCTCTGTAAAGTTAGGTCTGCAGGTAATCTTTATAAACCTTTAGAACAGCCCCAAATCCTCCCTATTCCCTCAAGGAAAATTTTTATTCTCTCAAAATCAGGTTTTCTAATATGATAAGGTAAGAGTGATAACCCCAGCACATTGAAAATGACCTCAAGTTGACCTCAAAAAATCAAATGCTTATCCAAAATAACTATAAAAAGCAAAAACAAAACTTATTATACTAAAAAAGTAATTGAAGTGAGAGATTTTTCCGAAACAGAAAAAGAATTTGAATTTATAAATACTTCCTCCGAAATTTCAAAATCAATTCCACAAATAAGAACTCCAGCATATGATGTTAATATGAGACCTTTNATAATAATATGGGAATCAACTTTTGCATGCGATCTTGCTTGCAAGCATTGTAGAGCAAATTNTGAAANNNGATTTGTTGACTGAAAAACAAAATCAAATTTTTTTCTCATACTAATATTAAAAAGTGCAGAAAGAAAAAAATTTTCCAGAAGATGAGACAGATTTTGAATTCATTGATTTCCCTGAAACGAAATTAATCCCTCATCAACATCAACGGAAGCTCATAAGAGCGCCAACATACGACATCAATTTCAGACCTTTTATAATAATATGGGAATCAACTTTTGCATGCGATCTTGCTTGCAAGCATTGTAGAGCAAATTCTGAAATCTTTCGCTCACCGGAAGAACTAACATATGAAGAAGCGAAAGATCTCATAAAACAAATAAAAGATTTTGGATCTCCACCCCCAATCTTCATAATAACGGGAGGAGACCCTTTCAAAAGAGATGATATCTTCTCCATTGCCGAATATGGAAAAGCAATCGGTATTCCAGTTTCATTTTCNCCATCTGTCACNCCACTTTTCACAGATGACAAAATAGAACTTATGAAAAAAGCCGGAGTAAAAGCGGTTTCTCTTTCTCTGGATGGTCCAGATGAAAAAACTCATGATGAATTCAGAGGAGTAAATGGGGTATTCAGAAGAACAATTGAGATATATGAAAAACTCAAAAAAGCGGGAATCAAGGTTCAAATAAATACAACAGTAACACAAATCAACAAAGAAAAGCTCGCAGATGTATTTGAACTGGTAGCAAAAATGAACCCTATGACATGGAGCTTATTTTTCCTTGTAAAAGTCGGAAGAGCAGAAGACAAACTTCAAATCTCTCCCCAAGAATACGAAGATGTCATGAATTTTTTATTTGATGCAGCAGAATTTGTCCATTGCAAAACAACAGAAGGACACCACTACAAAAGAATTTTCATTCAAAGAACAAAATCAGAAAATGAATATAGAGAAAAAATAAAACTTGGTTCTCTATATTTTCAACTCAAAGAAAAACTTGATTTCATAGCGAAAAAACTTGAACTAAAAAAAAGACCAAGAAGGACTCCTATGAATGTAAATGCAGGCAAAGGTTTCATTTTTATCTCAAAAAAAGGAGAGGTTTTCCCTTCTGGATTTTTACCTATGAAAGTCGGAAACGTAAGAGAGGAAAACATAGTAAATATTTACAGAGAATCGGAAGTTTTGAAAAAACTTAGAAATACAAAGAATTTAAAAGGTAAATGTGGAATTTGCGAATTCAAAGAAGTTTGCGGAGGTTCAAGGTCAAGAGCTTTCTCTTACACAGGTGATCCATTCGAATCGGAACCTTTCTGTATCTGGCAACCTTCGCTCACCTGACTTTGATCTGAATACTACCAAAACCATTCTCCTTAAATAAAAAGTTATCTATTAACTTGATTAATTTATCTCTGTATTTTTCTAAAAATTGGAATAGCATATTATTTGCTTGATTTTATACCAAATAGTTTTTTACTAACTCATCGTTTTCTTCCTCTAATTTTTTAATTTCTTCTTCCTTGCCTTCTAATTTTAGCTTATGGCATTTTTTAGAGATTTCAACAAGTTTTTGATGAAGAGGATTTTTAGGATCAAGTTTTGGAATACCAACACGGTCCATTACAGAAGGGGTGCCAAAACCACGACCAGAAGAAGAAAATGATTTAACTGCTGTGTTAGCAAATTTAGCTTTGTTTAATTTGACAATTTGACAAAAATTTTTGGTTATTTATTTCTGATTGTCATCTTATACCTTAGCCAAAATTCTTAGGGAGGTTATTACTGACATTACATCATATTATATCTTCCAGACTGTTTTGTCGCTTCCTTTTATCCGATTTGCTATTTCTTGCAATTTAACAAGTATCCTTATTTTTTCTTCAAAGGATAGGCGAGCTTGTTCTCTATGAAAATTTGCTTTATCTTCAAATAATTTTTCCCTTGTAATCATTTTATCTTCGCTTAAGACAATTTTTATTTCCTTAATTTCTTTTTCTTCTCCCATAAATTACCCCTTATAAAAATTTAAATCTTTTTTTTAAACCAAATTTATTTAAAATTTCTTCAAGCTTTTCTCTATCAATATCTATCAGTTCAAGAAGATTTTTTTTTTAAACCAAATTTATTTAAAATTTCTTCAAGCTTTTCTCTATCAATATCTATCAGTTCAAGAAGTCGGTGCTTGGGTAGTGGTTAACTACTGGGTGATAAAGACAGGTTATACTCCATTATGAACCAGCGAGTTACCAGCTCATGCATCTGGAAAGACTTGGAAAACGATAAAGTCTTTCGCACATAGCGCCCTAAACGCTGACGCACTGTGTTGTGCCACCTCTCAACATGGCTCAACAAACCTTCACCCTTCCCAGCACTCTTATGCCTCCATGCAGGAAAAACTGCCTCATAAGCAGACCACTTATCACTGTAACTTCTGCAAGACCGACTTGGCAATGCTGAAAAAAGTCGCCGACAGGTATCCTCTCCCCTATCACCTATCACAAAAGCAACAATCTGTCTTGTGCGCCTGCATAATGCACTCCAAAGCCAGGCACTATTTTCCTTCTTGCCAACATAACTCCACATCTCGTCAAGCTCCAAAACATCATCGGGGAGTGCTTGAACCAAAGTCTCATTCAGTTCTGGCAAACTTTGGACTTTTTTTTTTAATCCAGGCGATAAGGGTAGGTCTGGATACACCAAAAAGACGCTGAATTCCTCTCATACTGCTCCTTTCTTGGTAGGTTCGCAAGATGAGCTCTTTCTGTTCTTTGGTGTAGCGGACCTTGGGTTGCAAAACTCTACTTGCACCACAATCTTTGCATAGAAACTTAGGATTCCCAGATGAATTGTGTCCATTGCGGACAATGTTAGTGCTTTTGCAACGGGTGCAATGGTAGGTAGTTGTTTGAATAATCATGGTTTGTCCCCTCCTTGTAAATAGTTTAATGCATCACCCTATATTTTACCACTACCAAGTTATCTATTAACTTGATTAATTTATCTCTGTATTTTTCTAAAAATCGGAATAGTATATTATTTGCTTGATTTTATACCAAATAGTTCTTTTACTAACTCATCGATTTCTTCCTCTAATTTTTTAACAGTATTTTGTTAAAAATTTTGAAGAAAATATCTTACCGTCCTATAAACTTTATTCGCCTGACTCGCATAAAACTCACTATTTATCCTCCTTATCACTTCCTCAACTGTTTTAAACCCATGCCTTGTCTTTATGCCTATTATATATACATAGCTCACTAATTCCCAGTGTCTTTCCATAATGCGCCAAGTTTTCCTCTCAAATATCCCCGTTTCCTTTATCTGTGACATATCTCTATTTCCCACATCTTTTTTATCATCTCTGATGCTTGTTCCTCTTCCATATTTGTTATAGCATATTTTATCTCACCATTTTGCTTATATATTATCAAGAAACATTCTCCTATAAGGTATGCAAACTTTTCGGAAGTCCGCCACAAGTCGTCCATAAACCTGCAACTTTCTTCCTTCCGCCCCCAAAAACTTACAATCCTTTGAGACTTTATTTTGCTTAGATTTTATACCCTCAAATTAGCTTAATCAGTTCCTTTGCTGTGTTCTATGAACATTACGAAGCTTATATTGAAAATTGAGATAGCTTCCAAAATTATCCTTTCTGCAATCTTAATCTTTGAACATCATAAGGGTGGATAAACACAGGGAGTCTAATGAGAGTTCCAGCTATGCATAAGCTACCCACCACTAATACTTGACATCTTAAACCTTCCCCATATTCCCATGCTTTTTCAAAGAATTCCACTTTCTTTCAGATGTGTCATCTTTTCTCCTCTCTTATCTTTGAGACAAAACATCCCAATTCTGATAAATAAGAAATACTGGAGTCTTTGATATGGATAGGAGCAAATTCTGGAAATTGTGGAGTAGAGAGATTGCATTTTCTTGGTTTTATAAGCAAGCCAATAATTTTTCACCTCCTTTTACATACTAAGTGTGAAGGATAAGAAAGAAAATGAAAAGAAGAAAAAAATCTCTGGTTTTGGGTAAGTGTTCAAAGTTCTAAAAAATTAATTTTGAAGAAAAAAACTAACTTTAAAGAAAAAAAAATTAATAAAAAGGAGGTGAAACTAAAATGAAAAGGTTTATGGTTATTGTAACTATGTTATTGTAACTATAATTATATCTTTGGTAACGGCGGCAAATGCATATGCACAGGAAGGTTCTTATTTCATCGGAGTTAAGGCTGGCCTCTTTAGCCCAAACTCGGAAGTATCTGAAAATAGTTTGTTAGGTTATGGGACGGGACTCAATATCGGGGCTGCCTTTGGCTATAAGGTGGTTCCAAATCTCATGATTGAAGCGGGAGTTAGTAGGTATAGCTCTGAACGTAAGGGTAAGAATGAAACTTCTACTTTCTCTGTGATTCCCATCACACTAACTCCTAAAGTTATTGTGCCATTGGGCGACGGAAAAGTTGAGGTATTCGGAGGATTAGGTCTCGGCTATTATTTAGCATCAGCCAAATTAGAATGGGAAGAGAAAGAATCAGGAGAGAAAGGGGAAGAAACAAAAAAGGAATCTGTATCAATGGACGGATCCGGAATAGGTTTCCATTTTGTTGGAGGTGGAGATTTTCAGGTCTCTAAGAATATTGCACTGGGATTAGAGTTAAAATGGTTTTCAGTAAAGCCCGAGCTTGAAAGAGAAGAAAAAAAAGAAGGTGGGACGACGATAGAAAAAGTGAAGCAAACTATGGAGGTATAATCTTTAATGTAGTTGGAAAGTATAGATTTTGATTTGTCTTATTCACTTTAAGGGTGTGATTTGAGATTCAACCTGTATTTTGGCAAGTTCAAACTACCTTAATATTTTAACATTAGAGCGGAAACTCGGAGTTGCTCTACCGGCCCGTGGGGAGTTAGGGATATGGTGTTTTAGCAGGGGCGATAGTAGCTTTATAATATTTGTGCTCGCAGTAATAGTTTGAATGGATTAGAAACAAGGTTTATTTTTACAGATGAGAGTATATCTATATCTTTTTCTGATTCACCTTTGACGAACGAGAGACTCTCATCAACCCACAGTGTATATCTTTTGATTTTACTTCTGTCTTCTTTTTCTATAACTATGGCGTCTATGGCTTTACCTGATAAATTTTTTAGTATATATGCACATAGTATAAATTTATATCTCATATCTTCTGCTGTTTCAGCTTTGCTTATGTTAACTGCTGTGTCAAGAGATTTTAATCCTCTTTTCATTCCTATCTTCTAAAAATTAAAAAAATAATTCCTTAAATTCTTTTTTCTCTAACCTTCTCAACGATAAGTATAAACTCTTAAATTTAAATAATTTCCATTCTACTTCACACGGATTTAACCAAGGAGAATATTTCGGTAAGTAATACCACATTATCTCAATCCCCAAAGCCATTCATTTCATTACTTCTTTATTATCATTTGATATAAAGAAAGGAAAGAAAAAACTCCTCCTGTTTTCTGATTTGTGATATGATAAGTTCTTTTTTCTGACCAAGCGTGCCTGCATTATACCTTTACTGCTTAGATTGATTTGTCAAAACAAAAAAAAGACCATATTTTTTGGAATGATATTTTTTAGCTCAAAGTTTTTTCTCATTGTAAAGAGGAAACTTTCCAGGCTTTTGACCTGAAAAATCTTATCCCATTCAAAATCTTTCTTGGCTTCTGATGAGAGAGAGGTATTAAATTTTTTGAGGGGAACAGAAAGTTTTCTCAAGGTCCATCTTGATGATAATGGAAGATTGATNAGGATGAGTTCTTTATTTGTAATATTTTCTCTATTTGTTCTTTTGATAGCTTTTATTTTTTCCTCTTTTCTTTGATTCAGTGATTTTATTAGTTCTTGAGAAAGAAGAGAAAAAACCTTTGAGAGAAGAGACAGGGAAGTAGAGTATAAGGTAAATAGCGAATAAGGAAATTTTGAGTTTGTGAGATAAGATAGCTTTTGCGATAATTTCCTTTTTACCTTTTTCCATAATAATATTTATAATAAGAAGAAAAGATAAGTAAAGATAACTGTGTATTGCTTACATAGTATTCAGCCGATTTGCTTTGATTTGAAATTTTTATTTTAAATCAAAAAAAGGAAAGGGTGTGGCT
>AWOA01000095.1 GCA_000494225.1 Candidatus Calescibacterium nevadense OTU 1 | reverse complement strand
AAAAAAAAGAAGAGAAGGGAAAAATAAACGAGGAGATTCTTAAAGAATTAGATGAAGAAAGAGGAGTTTTTGTAACCCTGCGAAAAAATAATCAAGTAAGAGGCTGCATCGGTACACTGAAAGAAGATAAATTATGGATTAATGTACAAAAGTATGCAATATTTTCTGCATTCAATGACCCGCGTTTTCCTCCACTGCAAAAAGACGAACTACCACAAATAAAAATAGAAATATCTATAATAGAAAATGTAGAAGATGTAAAAAACATATCTGAAATAAAGCTCGGAGAAGACGGAATAATTTTAGATGTTGGAGGCAAAGGCGGAGTCCTCTTACCAGAAGTTGCCACAGAATACAATGTAAAAACACCCGAGGAATTTCTTGATATGCTATGCAAAAAAATTGGCTCCCAAAAAGGTTGTTGGAAAAAAGCGAAAATAAAAAAATTCAAAACAAAAAAAATCTCAGAGTAAAAAGCTGTTCCAAATTATGCAACAAAATTTTTATGCNCCAAACTTCTCAAGCCTCCCCGCGTGAGCTAAAAGCAATGGCATAATATAAGTAGCGTAAATCACACCTAAACTACCATACCTACAATCTCTTTCCGTAAATCTCCCAAAACCATCCCTGAAGGCTCTTTTTGACCATATCATGATTGGGACAGGATGAAATGAATGCCCCGCCAAAGCAGAAGGCGAACAATGGTCCCCTGTTATAGCTAAAACATCCGGACCCAAAGACAATATCTCAGGTAGTATTGAGTCAAATTCTTCTATTGCTTTAACTTTACCTTCAAAATCACCATCTTCACCCCGTGAATCTGTCTTCTTAAAATGGAAATAAAAGAAATCATATTTTTCAAAATTTTCTTTCAGAGCTTTGATCTGAGAGTTAATAGTTTCACCGTCAATTTCAGAAATATCCATACCTAAAATTTTCGCTATACCTCTATACATAGGATAGGTCGCTATCGCAAGGGCTTTAAGCTTCCACTTTTTCTCAAAGCTCTCTATATCAGGTAATTTTGAAAAACCNCGAAGCAAAATACACTGAGCATACTCGTTGCTTTTTAGAACTTCAAAAATTTTGGAATTAAGCTTCTGAACAATTTCAGCCGTTCGCCTTTTTTCATAAGTTTCATCNCCTAAAATTTGAGGAGTTCTTATATATTCACCTTCTTTTTGAGGGTCTGTATCTCCGATTTCATCTGTAAGTCCTTTTCCCTTCAAAGATATACAAACCCTGTGCTCTTTTACAGGATAAAACTTAACTTCAACATCATCTAACATCTTTATTTTTTCTGAAAGCATAGCGCATAAATTTTTGTTTATCTCAGTTGATATTCTCCCGGCTCTCCTATCTAGGACTTTTATTTTTCCTCCGTCTTCTGAACACTTTGCAAAATTACCTCTTGCAAAAATTTCATCAGAAGAAGGAGTAATGCCTATTCCGAGTGCTTCCATAATCCCCCTCTTTATTATGTTTTTTACGGGATCATACCCAAATAGTGCAAGATGTGAAGGACCTGAGCCCGGAGTTACGCCAAAATCAACCGGAATATGCAGTCCTTTTGCCGAGTCTTTTGCGAGTTCATCAAGATTTGGAGTTTTTGCAGCCTCCAACTCAGTTTTACCTTCACGGTATGGTATCCCCCCGAGCCCATCAAGAACTACCAAGACTATTTTCCCACCCTCGCTCTTTATAATCTCTCCAAATGCTTTTGCAAAATCGTACAGCATAAAGAAAAAATTTATCTCAAAAGAAAAAATAAATCAAAATACAAACTAAGATTTTTACTTATAAAATCATGCGTAAAATAAACTGGCATATATTCATAATCATTTCCATGTTTTTTGCTTTCCTTTCATTCATCATAGGTTCACTTTCAGGCATAGCAAGGGGAGGATTTGAACTTGGACTTCTAAATAAGCTCTCCCTTTTTCATCAGTATTTTATGGTAGGAGGATTTTTCGGAACACTTATAACAGCAGAGAGAATTGTTAGTTTGAGAAATGAAAAATTGAATTTTCTCGTCATCGTAAATGCTTTGGGAGTTCCATTTTTAATCCTCAATCCAAAAATCTCTCTTATATTTTTCCATGCAGGAGGTTTAATACTCTTTGGAGTATATTTATACTTTCTTTTCCGGTTCAAGAGGGAAGAATTTTTAATTTTTTGGTTATCGGCTATTTTTTATATACTTGGCTTCGAGCTATACGAAAAAAACAGATTGCTCGCTATTGATTTTTGGANCTNATTTTTCATNTTCACTATTTTAGGAGAAAGATATGAATTAATAAAAAACTTCAAAAAGATAAGCAAAATATCAAAATATCTGATTTTTGTTATAATACTTTTTCTACCTTTTTTATTTCTTCTGCAATTGCTTTTTTGAGTTCCTCTATATTTATTTTATGCAGCGCAGATATGGGTATAAATTTCAGGCCAATTGATGAGAAATATTTTTCCCAGTTTTTTACTTCATCTTCTGCTAATAAGTCAATTTTATTACCTACTATAATTTTGGGTTTTTCAAGAATTTTGGGATTNTATTTTTTTATTTCTTCTTTTAGAATTTCAAAGGCTTTGTCTGGTTTGATATCATCCATTGAAAGGTCTATTACGAAGAGCAAAATAGAAGTTCTCTCTATGTGTCGTAAGAAAGCTAATCCAAGGCCGGTTCCTTTGTGAGCCCCTTCAATTATTCCTGGGATATCTGCTATACATATTTTGAGGTCCTCAAGTTCAAGTATGCCAAGTTGTGGNGTTAGAGTTGTGAATGGATAATCAGCTACTTTCGGTCTCGCTCGTGTTAAAGCTCTTATAAGTGATGATTTACCTGCGTTGGGCAGTCCAACAATACCTATATCTGCCAGGAGTTTGAGTTCAAGTATGATCCACTTTTGTTCTCCTGGTTCTCCTTTTTCTGCAAATCTTGGAGCTTGGTTGGTTGGAGTTGCAAATTTCGCATTTCCCCTTCCTCCCTTCCCCCCCTTAGCTACAGTAAAGCTTTTCCCATCTTCATCAAGATCACAGAGAATTTCTCCGGTTTCTGCATCTTTTATTACTGTTCCTACTGGAACGAAGACGATGAGGTCTTCTCCGTCTTTTCCTTTTTGATTTTTCCCTCTTCCTTTTTCTCCATTTTGTGCTATAAGATGCTTTTTATATTTGAAGTCAANGAGTGTTGTTTTTTTTGAAGTTGCCACTAATATAATATCTCCACCTTTCCCTCCATCTCCACCTGCCGGACCGCCTTTTGGTTGGAATTTTTCCCTCAGGAATGCTACCGCTCCATCACCACCATCTCCTCCTTTTACGAATACTTTAACAAAATCTACGAATTTTTCTGGTATATATTTTTCTCTTATTATTTCTTTTTCCTCTATTATTATTTCTTTTTCCATCTGGTATAAAATTATATTATTGTTTAGGTATATTTTATGATTTTGAGGAAGATAGGGATATTTGGTGGAGCTTTTGATCCACCTCACATTGGGCATCTTATTATGGCAAGAAGAGCGTGTGAACAATTAGGACTTGACAAGGTTTTTTTTGTACCAGCAAATATTCCACCTCACAAAAAAGCTCCCGTTGCTTCTGCTGAGCATAGGGTAAATATGCTTCGTATTGCTCTTTTGCCTCACCCTGATTTTACTATATCAACATGTGAAATAGAAAGGGGAGGAATATCATATACAATAGATACGGTAAGATTCTTTCATCAGAACATTTTTGCAGATGAGTATTTCCTTCTGATTGGAGAGGATTCGGCTTTGAATTTTTTTACATGGAAGGATAGCTCAGAAATTTTGAATTTAGTTAAGGTTGCGTGGTTCCCGAGGTATATACAAAATAAAAAGGAAGATTATTATAGGTTTTTGGATTTAGGAAATTTTATAAAGATAGAGGCTGAAATAATAGATGTTTCATCTTCAAGAATAAGACAACTTATAAAAGAGGGAAAATCAATAAAATATCTTGTTCCTGATGGTGTTTTGATGTATATAGAAAAGAACGAGCTTTATTTATTATGAGTTATTGTGAGTGGATTTTATTTTTTACTGAGAATATTTTATTCTTTCTATTTTTTTTTATTCTTTACCTATTTCGAACCTTGCAAATCTTCTAACTGCTATGTTTTCACCAAATTTTGCAATCATTGATTTTACGAGGTCTTCTATTTTACTTTTTCCATCTCTTATCCAAATTTGTTCGTAAAGACAGTTTTCTTCAAAGAATTTTTCAAGTTTCCCTTTTGCTATTTTTTCTGCTATTTGTTCGGGTTTACCTTCTGCTTTGCTCTGTTCAAGATATATTTCAAATTCTTTTTTACTACTTCTTCTGGCACATCTTCTCTTTTTATCCATCGAGGAGACATTGCGGCTATTTGCATAGCTATTTCGTGAGCAAATTTTTTGAATTCTTCATTTCTTGCAACAAAGTCTGTTTCACAGTTGATTTCAACTAAAACTCCGATTCTTCCACCTATNTGTATGTATGCTTCCACTATTCCTTCTTTTGCTTCACGAGAGAGTTTTTTTTCTGCTCTTGCTAGGCCTCTCTTTTTAAGGATTTCGATTGCTTTTTCAATGTCTCCGTTAGCTTCTGCTAGCGCTTTACGGCATTCTGCGAAGCCAGCACCAGTTGTCTCCTTTAATTCCTTTACTTTTTCCATCAGGTCTTCTTTTTGTGGCATAGATGATTACCTCCTTATTTCCTATTCTTTCTCACTTTTTTGTTTTAATATGCTAATCAAAGAAGATGGATACCATGAGAGTGATGTTATTAGTCTATAAATTGCTGATATGAGCAAGCTTATAACCATTCCTCTTAATTCTGGTGCATCGGGTAGGTTCTTTAATTTTATTGTTTCTTCTCTTTCTAAAAACTTATTTTCAATTAACGCTCCTTTTATTTTCTTTTCGATAAGTTTTGAGAGGATTTTTATAGTTTTTATTGGATCGTCTTTTACTCCAACAACTGCTGTGGGGTCCTCAAACTTTACCCCCATTATTTTTTCTATAAATGCATTCTTGGATATTTTTACTTCATTGCCTATCTCTTTCATTTTATCCCTTACTTCTGTTATTGCGGGAATGTCAAGTTCTGTGAAATTGAAGAATATAAAGGAGTTATACTTAACCTTCATTTGTTTTAACTCCTCAAATTTTTTCTTTTTCCATTCCTTGTTCTTCTTCGGTATCATAAGTTTTATATCTTTATTATTCTGATAAGAAATTTCTATATTTTCCGTTTTTTTTCTCGTATTTGATGAGTAGCTGAAAAATTATAATTTTTGATTTTCAGCGTTAAAATTAAAAAAAAAGAATGAATGAAAAAGATATTTTTGAAGAGGTTCATGAAAAAGTCTCGAGTTTGACTAAAAGTTTCGGACCGTTTCAGAGAAGAAGAACAAAAATGATAAAAGTGGGAAATGTTTTTGTTGGAGGCGATGCTCCTATTTCAGTTCAAACCATGACAAAAAATCCAACGGAAGATACAGATTCTTTACTTCAAGAAATAAGAGAAATAGAACAAGTAGGAGCAGATATAGTTAGAATCTCGGTTCCGGATGAAAAATCTGTAGTTTCACTCTCAAAAGTAAGAGACAAGGTTAAAATTCCAATAGTTGCTGATATTCACTTTGACCCCCGGATGGCTATTTTGGTTTTAGAAGATGGACTTGCAGACTGTGTAAGAATAAATCCGGGAAATATAAAAGTTGGAGGCATAGAGAAACTTGAAAAAATAGTTGATTTAGCAAAAAAGACAAATACACCAATAAGGGTCGGAGTAAATTCAGGTTCTCTTGAAAAACCTATATTGAAAAGGTACGGAAAACCAAATCCGTATGCTCTGTGCGAAAGTGCTCTTTATAATGTTAGACTTATAGAAAGTATGGGGTACTATAATATGAAAGTATCTTTGAAATCATCTTCACCTTTTGACACTATTTTATCCTATTTTCTTTTTTCCTCGTTGAGTGATTATCCTTTGCACGTTGGTGTCACAGAAGCTGGGACAAGAATTTCAGGGACCGCAAGATCTGCTGTTGCTTTGGGAGTTCTTTTGTGGCATGGAATAGGAGATACAATAAGAGTTTCACTTGCAGCTCCTGCCAGAGATGAGGTTATAGTTGGAAAAAGGATTTTAGAATCATTAGGTTTAAGAAAAGAGGAAGGAAAAGTTATAGCTTGCCCAACCTGCGCACGAACTCAAATTGATGTTATGAAAATNGCAGAAGAACTGGAAACAGAAATGATAAAGAAAAAGATAAAATCTTCTGTTGCGGTAATGGGATGTGTTGTAAATGGTCCGGGAGAATCGTATGTTGCAGATGTTGGAGTAGTCGGNGGTGGAACCTCTACNGCATTTTATATAGATGGAGTTCCCGTTTCAAAGACTGGCAAAAATCCGGAGGAAATATTGTCTAAAATCCTTGAAATTTTAGAACATAAAGAAAAATCCAAGAAAAAACAAGCAACATCCTGATGATAATTTCAATAATCGTATTTTTATTAATATTAATTAATTGTTATATTATAAATAAATAAATCTTACCTTACTTTTTTAAATTTTTTAAATTTTATCTTACTTTCTTTATCTAAAAAATTTCTTTTGCCGTAGGTTAGAATTTTTCACAAAATTGTTTTTTCAGTTTTTAAATTTTTTACTATGAGAGATTTACTTCCAAAATTAAGTATTAGAGCAAAACTANCTTTGGGATTCATATTAGGTTCATTTGCATTTTTTATAGCGGGAATTTTTATTTTTTTCAGCGGACAGAGAATAACGCGTATGGCTGTAAATTATGAGAACATTTTGATGGTTGATAGCACTTTGAGGGAAATAGATAAAGGTGTGGGGGAAGCAATAAAATTTTCTGCTCCACAAAAACTTCAAGACGCTTTACCTCTTTTTGATGAACTAGAAACATACATTAATAAATTCAAAGTTTTGGGACTTAAAGTAGCATTTTTTGAAGACGAGGTGAAAAAATATAGAGAGCTTATTAGTAAGGCATCTCAGTCTGATGCCGAGTTTGATCATGAGGTTTTATCTCAACTTACAGATTACGCCTTGAAGGTAAGGGAGGGGTACGATAAGCTCAAGGTGAGCTATTCGGAAAGAATTGGAAATATAGTTACGATGCAGAATATTTCAGTTATTTTATCTATAATTTTGTCTTTGATTTTCTTATCTATTATTGGTTTTCTTTATTCGTCAAATGTATCTAATGCTGTGTTAAGGGTTTGTGGAGCTCTTTCTAATATTGCAAAGGGTGCGAGCGACCTTACAAAGAGGATAAAAGTTGAAACCCAAGATGAATTTGGGCAGTTAGCACAAAACTTCAATTCATTTTTAGATAAACTCAGAGAGATAATAAGTCAGGTTGTTATTACAGTAAATGACCTCTACGCTTTTGTTGATGAAAATCATAAACTTTTTGAAAATTTTTATAGAGCAATTTCAGACCAGCTTAATGAGATAGCGAGAATTTCTACGACAGCAGAAGAATTCTCTTCAACCATATCTGAGTCTGTGAAAAATCTTTCAAGTATATCTCATTTTACTGAGGAATCAAGAATGGGCTTTGCAGAGGGAAGCAAAGAAATAATTTCTTCTCTGACTGGGATACAGGATCTTTCTTACGATATGCAAAATGTCGTTTCTGGAATGAAAAGAGTTGAAGAAATCCAAAAGAAGATAAAAGATTTCGTTTCGGGTATAATGGATATTACTGAACAGACAAATCTTCTTTCTTTGAATGCTTCAATAGAGGCAGCAAGAGCTGGGGAACACGGAAAAGGATTCGCAGTAGTTGCGGAAGAGGTAAGAAGATTGGCGGGTAGAACTTCACAGATGGCAAAAGAGATATCTCAAATAGTCTCAAAATTCACAGATGAGATGAATAAAGCTATGTCAAGCATAAATGATATATCTTCAAAAGTTCATCAGAATGCTCAGAAAGCCTCTGAAAATGTAGCAATTTTACAGAAAGTCGCTCAAAACTTCTCAAAGATAAAAGACCAGGTATCGGCAATAGCTACATCTTTTGAANAACAGGAAAGAGCTTCTGCTGAGATATCAAGGAGCATAACTTATGTCGCCCAATCGCTTGAAAATTCACGAAGTTCATTGCTCTCGATAAAGGAGAGAATCTCTGAGCTCAAAGTAAAGGCTCAAAAACTTCTCGACCTTGTCAAAAATTTCAAATATTGAACAAAAATCTTTTGATTAAACAGAAACTTGGAGGAAAAAATCAATTTTTAAATGTATGAGAGTTCTCATAACTGGTGTTGCAGGTTTTATTGGCTCTCATCTTGGAGAAAAATTCCTTCAAGAGGGTGCTTATGTTATAGGAATGGATAATTTCCTCACAGGTTCACCAGATAATATAGCACATCTTCTTGAAAATGAAAATTTTCACTTTATAAAGTATAATGTCGTCAATTTCATATATATTCCGGGAAAATTAGATTTGATTCTGCATTTTGCTTCTCCCGCGTCACCAAAAGATTACTTTAATCATCCTATTCATACGATGAAAGTTGACTCTTTGGGAACTTTGAACACATTAGGACTTGCAAAAGAGAAAAAAGCAAGGTATGTCCTTGCTTCAACTTCTGAAGTTTATGGAGACCCTCTCGTTCATCCTCAACCTGAAANTTACTTTGGAAATGTAAATCCAATAGGTCCTCGTAGTGTTTACGATGAGGCAAAAAGATTTGCAGAAGCGCTTTGCATGGCTTATTTTAGAGAACACAAAGTTGATGTCAGAATAGCAAGAATTTTTAATACTTATGGGGAGAGAATGAGAACAGAAGATGGTAGAGTTATCCCATCNTTTATAACCGCTGCTCTTTTGGGGAAGCCTTTGGAGGTGAACGGAGACGGAACGCAGACGAGGAGCTATTGTTATGTCAAGGACCTTGTTGAAGGGATTTTCGCAATAGCAACAGCAGACGGAATATCAGGTGAAGTTTTCAACGTTGGAAATCCGGAGGAGTATTCTGTTATTGAGACTGCAATGATAATAAAAGAGATGACCGGGTCAAAATCTGAAATTGTTTTCAGACCTGCTCTTGAGGATGACCCGAAAAGAAGGAGACCNGATATATCTAAAATAAAAAGAATGCTGGGATGGGAACCAAAAACTCCCTTCCGTGAGGGTTTGAAGAGAACAATAGAGTGGTTCAAACAAAAGCTTGGGCTTCAATGAACCCAATTTAACTCTTATGAAACTTAATTAATTTAATTAATTAATTAATTAATTACCAAATTTGATTTTGATAAAGGGCAATCAACCGATTACAATCACAATTTTTTGACTTTTTTATTGTTTCCGGAGTTTATTCTTGTGTTTCCCCGTTTCTCAATTCTTTTCTGTAATTAGCTTCTTTTGTTTTTCTTCCTTCCTTACTTGTTGTCTTGTTATTTTCTTCATTTTAAACTTTATTTTCTTCATTTTAAACTTTCTTCATTTTAAACTTTCAGTTTGGACTTTTGGATTAGTACAAAATGAGAATTTCCTTTGTATACAAATAAAACTATCCGCATGGGTTTTTTCGGAATTTTTCCTTAATTGC
>AWOA01000094.1 GCA_000494225.1 Candidatus Calescibacterium nevadense OTU 1 | reverse complement strand
TTTTCTTATTCTCATTTTTACTTTTTTATTCTTTCTCTTTTCTTTATTCTTTTCTTTCTTTTTCATTTTTCATAGTAACGTGTTTTTCGTTTTTGGTTCAAATCAGCTTGGATCAAATCAGATTTTACTTATGGTTGAGCTATTATGCATTCAGGCAGAAAACAAATTAATTCATCCGCTCAATGCTCGTATACAAAAAAAATACTTTTATATAAAGTATAGGTAGATATATTGACCGTAAAAAGAAAAATAGTTTAAACATAAAATCTTCACAGGGAATGAACAGACTTTGCAATAATAAATGATTGATAATTACAGGATTGATAATCACAGGTTTTTGAAAAGTATGTTCGGTTTTTAGAATTTTCGGTTTTCAGAATGTTATAGTTGAGAGCGAAATGCTATTTAAAAAATCAAAAATATAAAGTCTAATATTGCAATAGAGAAGTTTTATTTTTCTTTATTTCCTCGTAAAGCTTTTGAGCTTTTTTTCCAACAGATGTATCTAAAAGCTCCTTATCTTTTTCAACAATAATTTCAAGCCTTCTTATAGCTGGCTCATATAATTTTCTTCTTACATAAAACTCTGCAACGAGAAGGTGATGTTCTGCTAAAATATTAAGAACTTTCTCTCTTATTTTTGATACTTCTTCTGATTTTTCGTGATCAGGATACCTTTGAAGGAATATTGAAGACAACTCTCTTACTTTTTTGACATATTCAATATCTCTATCGGCTGTATCCACGAATTTCATATAGCACAAAATAGAATAATACAAAGCCTGGGGAGCTTTTTTGTGAGAACCGTATCTTTGATGAAAATTTTCAAATAAAACAGCGGCTTCTGCACAATTGCCCCTTTTCATCCTAATATAAGCTAAACCAAAATTTGCATCAGGAACATATTGAGAAGCTGGGAATAACTCTATAATTCTTTGTAAATATTTTTCCGCTGTTTCGTAATCTGCTGAAAAAATACTACCCTCTGCNTTTTGCATAGCAATTTTGTAAAGTTCAGCAGGATCATTTGGAGGTTCCATTTGNGAACAGTGAAGAAATAAAAAGAGAAGAAACAAAAGAGACGGTAAAATATATAAAGCGTGATGAGACAAGAAAACAGAGAAATTTTTTGTATTTGTATTAAAGATTTTTTTCATTTTTTTGGAAGAAATTTTCATTTTTTTGGAAGAAATTTTTTGTATTTTGGTGCCGAGGGCGGGACTTGAACCCGCACGGGGAAACCCCACAGGATCCTGAGTCCTGCGCGTCTTCCAATTCCGCCACCTCGGCTCCCTACTTTATTTTATGAAATTAAAACCAGATATGAAAGATTTCCAGAAAAATAAATCTTACAGAGAAATCAAAATTAAAATTGAAACCTAATCTACATCAGCTGAAGCCTTTTATATTATAAAAATGACAAAGACTGATGAGTTATTTTTCGGCAATCAACACACCGTAGCTCAAGAATTTGAACTTTTTGGTAAAGGGCTCATATCAGGAGAAATTTGTTCAATAAGAGTAAAACCAGCACCAGAAGATACCGGAATAGTTTTCATTGCAAACGGTGAAGAAGTAAAACTTTCACAAAATACAACCTACCCTGGCTTTCATAACCTAACTTTGCGATCTACCGCAGGGGATATTTTATATATTGAGCACCTACTATCTGTATTTTTCGCTTTCGGAGTAGATAATGCGATAGTCGAAATTGAAGGGAAAGAAATCCCGTTTTTTGATGGTTCAGCTCTCATTTTCTCTGAAAGAATGCTCCAAATAGACTTAAAGGAGCAAAGCTCAATAAGAAAATATATGGTCATAACAGAAAGAACAGAGGTAAAAGAAGGAGAAAGCTTAATAATAGCTGAGCCGTCAGATAAGTTCGTAATTTACGCGGTATATAAATCGCCTAAAACAGGAATAAAAGAAGAATTTTCGCTTGAAGACATAAGTATATATCCTGACGAAATAGCTCCAGCCAGGACATTCATTTATGAAAAAGATCTAAATGAAGCACTCAAATCGGGATTATTCAAAGGAGGAGATATGGATTCTGCAATAATATTTTCAGAAGAAGATAAACCAATAAATACTGACCTTAGATTTGAAAACGAAAGAGTAAGACACAAAATTTTAGATTTTCTCGGAGACATATACTGTTCAGGAATAAGGATTTTAGGAAAGTTCTTCATTTCCAACCAATCNCATAAACTCTCACGAGAACTACTAAAAAAACTAAAATATATTTTGCTGTAAAGTTATATTTTGCTATAAAATGAAGCTCAAAGGTAAAAAAATAGAANAACTCAAATATATATACCTGTAAAATTCGCATTATCTAAAAGCTAATGAAAGCTGAATAATCTTTTTATGTGAGCACATCAGATATTTTCTTTTTTGAGTCTTTACCCTCTGACCCAATATTAATGACTACNATTTTCTCAAAAAAACTATCTTTGTTCGAAAAAGGAGATNTAGTTCTTGTTGGACTATCTGGCGGAAGAGATTCTGTTTTTCTTACATACGTTCTTTCTACCTATAAATCAAAATTCGGCATATCAGAAGTAGTTGCTGCACACTTTAACCACATGACACGGGGGAGAGAATCAGAAAGAGATGAAAAATTTTCTGTGTCATTCTGTGAAAAACTTGGAATAAAAATAATTATTGGTAGAGCTACCTTACCTTTAAAATCAGAGGACGAGATGCGCAGAGAAAGATATAAATTTTTTGAAGAAACAGCTAAAAAATGTGAAGCTACAAAAATAGCCACAGCTCACACACTTGACGATAATTTTGAAACTTTTCTTATAAACCTTGCAAGAAGAAAAGGTTTTTTCTCTTTCGGGATATCTCCTAAAAATTATTCTCTGTGTTCGGTACCGGTAGTTCGTCCCTTGCTTTCAGTGAAAAGAAGCTCAATAGAAAATTACCTGAAATCAAAAAACATAAATTTTGTTTCAGATACCTCAAATATAAATCTCAAATATCTCAGAAACAGAATAAGAGCTTCTTTATCCTTAATACCGCAAGATATCTACGATAGTATTCTCGAAGGATTTTTAAGGTTTTGGTCAAGCTGCTACGCCATTCAGATTTTCCTTTCAGAAACATTTCAAGAAAACAAAGAGAAAATCCCTCAATTTCTTAGATTTGAAATTGAAAACTTTATGAAAGGCGAGACGAAAAGTTTTGAAGATATAAAAAGATTTATATCAGAAATCAAGAAAAAACAAAAACAATAAAAAAAACAAAATAAAAATCAACCAATAAAGAATAAAAAAAAGAAAAAAATAGCTAGATAAATAAAACAAATAAAACAAATCAAATAAAGATAGATAAATAAATAAAAACAAACAAATAAATAAGTCAAATAAACAAGAAAAATCTCAGGTAACACAAAGCAGAAAAAGCAACAAAACAAAAACTGAAAAAAAGAAATATAAAGAAAAAAAAATAAGCAATTATAATCAGTTAAAAAGTCAAAATATGATTTACATTCTATATGCCTTTTTGGCAACTTTACCCTGGTTCATAGTAAAATTCACAATAGGACATCCAAATCCAATTGTACAAACAATACTTACTGGTTTGTCAATAATAGGGTCTGGATTTATGCTNACATGGGCTTCTGATGGATCAAGAAAATTCATATCCGGAGCTCTCGCAATAGCTATTGTGGCTTTACTTGCAGTTCTGCCAGAATATTCAGTTGATATTTATCTTTCGTGGAAGTCAGGAATAAATGAAGAGTATACACATTACGCAGTCGCAAATATGACAGGAGCAAACAGATTACTCATAGGTATTGGTTGGACTGTAATATTATTTATTCATTTTTTCAAAACAAAAAAAAGCGAGATAATATTTGATAGGTCCTTGATGGAAGAACTTGTTATACTTTTTGTAGCAACAGTTTGGTCAATAAGTATTTTCTTCAAAAAAAATATATCATTAGTTGATTCCTTAATTTTGGGTGGTCTATTTATTTTTTATATTTTGAGGGCCTCAAAAAAAGAGATAGAAGAACTTGAGGAAGAATTTGAACCAGTAAAGACAATTCAATCTCTACCTCCTAAGAAATCTATTCTTCTTATAATCTTTATGTTCTTCTGGGCTGGTCTTTCTATATTCATCTCAGCAGAAGCATTTGCAGAGGGATTAATAAATATAGGTAAAAAATTAGGTGTTAGCGAATTTTTACTTATACAGTGGCTTGCACCTCTGGCTTCCGAAGCTCCGGAATTTGTAGTTACAATTATATGGGCAACAAGAGGGAGAGGAAAAGACGCTATGAGAGCACTCGTTTCTTCAAAAGTAAATCAATGGACATTACTTATAGCTTGCATCCCGCTTGCCTTCACAATCTCAAAAATATATCACGCAACAGGAGATTACGTTTCTCCTATGCCAATGGATTCAAGACAGCAGTGGGAAATTCTTCTGACAGCAGCACAATCTTTACTTGCATTCTTCATTTTGCTTGACCTAAATTTCTCCATCATTGAAGCTTCAATTTTACTTATTTTATTTTTATCTCAATTCATCTTTGAACACATAAGAGAAGAGATAACTTTTGTATATTTTGCTCTTTGCATACCTATGATTCTCTACAAATTCGGGAAAATAAGAATGCCTTTCAGAAAAAAGTAATTTAGAAAAACATCAAACCAACCTTTTTATGGCAGAACGACAACAAAAAAACAATATAATAGTTATAAAAGAAGAAAATGAAAGAAAAAATTTATTTTCTTACCCTCACTTTTTTTTGGCGTGGGGAAAATACCAATTGCTCAGGGTACAGTAGCAGCTCTTATTTCTGGAATTTTATACTTTAACTTTATCTCTGGGAATAAATTTTTAGAGATATCTATTAACCTTTTTGTTCTTTCCATATCTTTTCTTCTTATAAAAAAAGTGAAGATTTTTTGGAAAGATAATGATCCTCACGAAGTCGTAATAGACGAAGTAGCTGGAATGTTTTTGTCTTTCCTTTTGCTACCGAAAAGTTTTTTAGTTTTCGCATTAGCCTTTCTGATATTCAGATTTTTAGACATAACTAAAATTCCCCCAATTATTTTCTTTGATAGGATGAAATCACCCTACGGAATACTTCTTGATGATATAGTAGGCGGAATAATGACAAATCTCATAATTAGGATTTTGATAGAATACAGAATAGTTCAAGCTTAAACTAAAATTGAAATGACGCTATTTCAGCAAGTAGGAAAAAAATTGATTTTTCAAGAAAGAAACTCTGTCGTAATAAAATTTTTAATTTTGAAAGGTGAAATTTTTATTTGATTTTTTTAAAGTGTCCCTGTAGCTCAGAAGGAAGAGCACGGTCCTCCTAAGTCCGGGGTCGCGGGTTCGAATCCCGCCAGGGACACCAAATCAAATTTTGAAAATACTCGGAAGAATTAGCTTCCTTACAGTAATGCATATAAAAAAAAGATTTTTCGGGTTCATAGATTGGGAAAGTAAATCCCTTATAATAGCAGAACTCACAAAAAATCCAGAAATAAACGGCAAAATTCTACCAGAGCTACCAATTCGTAAGTATTTTGGAGAAATAAAACCAGTTTATATAAAATGGGAGATGAGAATAACTCTTATTCATATTATCCTCTTTATTCTAACTGGTATAACCACAACAATAGCAGGTGCGATGATGCAAGGNATATCTCCTATATCAAAAGATGTGTGGAAAGGTATATACTTTTCAATTCCATTACTTTTTATTCTTTCATGCCATGAATTTGGTCATATCTATTCTATGTGGAAACACGGCGTAAAGAGTACTTTTCCATTTTTTATTCCTGCCCCAAACATAGTAGGAACCTTCGGAGCTATAATGGTGTTGAGAGAGAGAGTAGAAAAAAGTTCTGAAATTATAAGAATAGGCTCGGCAGGTCCAATAGCTGGTTTCATAGCCGCTATACCAATTGCTTTTATTGGGCTCAAATTTTCTAATATCNTAGACAAAACACAAATGAACGATATAATTTCTATAAAACTTGGAACACCAATAATATTATCAATCATGCAGAACATAATTTTTGGCAAATTAGAAACAACAAAAGATATCATGCTACATCCCGTCGCATTCGCAGGATGGATAGGTTTTTTCATTACAGCTATAAACCTCATACCAATAGGTCAAACAGATGGAGGACACATCATCTTTGGACTTTTCCCAAAATGGCACAGAAAAATTTCGTTCCTTCTCGTTGCAATTCTATTTGTTCTCGGAATATTATTCTGGTATGGATGGCTCTTCTGGGCAACTTTAACAGCAATATTAGGAATAAGAAAAATTCCCTACACCCCGATAAAAGATATAAAAAGGTCAGACAAAATTTTAGCTGCAATATCCCTACTTATATTCATACTAACTTTCATAGTGTCTCCTATACAAGTTGAATTTTGAAACAAAAAACAGACAAAAATCTCTATTGGAGAACTTATGAAATAAAAGGAGAAATTACGAAGTAAAAAGAGTAACGAAAGAATAAAAAGACCGATGAAAAAAAATCAGAAAAACCAGATATGGTGTATCATCACATTAAAATTGATAAAGTCTGGGTCAGTAGCTCAGTTGGTAGAGCGGTGGACTCTTAATCCACAGGTCGCGGGTTCGAATCCCGCCTGACCCACCACGATGCTGTGGAAGAATTTTTCAGATCCACAGCAAAATTCATAATATTTACCGGAGCAATTTTAATTTTAATAGGAACCATTTTCTTCATCATATCAGCACTTGATTTGAAAATTTTTGACTTCAAACTAAAAAAATTACCGGGAGACATATTAATAAAAAAAGATAATTTCACGTTCTTTTTCCCCATAACAACATCAATAATCATTTCAATAATTCTCACCTTGATTTTGAACCTAATAGGGAAAATAATGAGTAGCAAATAAAATTACCGCTTTTCTCTAAAAGAATATTTCAAAACAAAAAATATAAACTTATGAAAATAGGAATAAACGGATTTGGGAGAATAGGAAGGCTTGTTTTTAGGATAGCTTTTGAGCAGGGAATNGATATAATAGCGATAAACGATATTGTTCCTCCAGAAGTCTGCGCTCATCTTCTAAAATATGATACAGTCTTTGGGAAATTCAAAAGAAAAGTAGAAGTAAAAGGCAATAGCTTGATAGTGGATGACAAAGAAATAAAGATTTTCGCTGAACAAGACCCAGAAAAAATACCTTGGGGAAATATGGGAGTAGATATTGTGATTGAATCAACAGGAAAATTTACAGAAAGAGAGAAGGCCGAAAAGCATTTGAAATCAGGCGCAAAAAAGGTTATAATAACTGCACCAGCTAAAAAACCAGATNTTACAATCGTACTNGGAGCAAACGAAGATAAATACTCTCCATCTCATAAAATAATTTCTAATGCATCTTGTACGACAAACTGCTTTGCTATGCTCGTAAAAGTTATTCACGAAAAATTCGGTATAAAGCATGGAGAACTCACGACTATACATTCATACACCAACGACCAAAGAATTGTAGATGCTCCGCATAAAGATTTAAGAAGAGCAAGAGCAGCTGCTCAAAATATAATTCCAACATCAACGGGCGCAGCAAAGGCAATATATGAGATTTTCCCCGAACTCAAAGACAAACTTACAGCCCTCGCTATACGTGTCCCAACCCCTAATGTATCTGTATGTGATTTCAGTTGCGAAGTCGAAAAGAAAACTTCAAAAGAAGAGGTAAATCAAGCCTTCAAAGAGTATGCAGAAGGAAAACTTAAAAAATTTCTTGCTTATACAGAAGATGAAATCGTATCTTCTGATGTAATTGGAGAACCAGCATCTTGCACATTTGATGCAACTTTAACAGAAGTCGTAGATGGAAACTTCGTAAAAGTAATAGGATGGTATGACAACGAATATGGATACTCAGCAAGGGTCGTCGACCTTATAAAATTTATCCAAGAAAGAGGATAAGAAAGAAAAAGGATAAAAAAATCTACATGTCCTATTTTGAAGATGAAGAAATTCAAGAAACAAAAATTTTTGACATAAGATTGTTTCAGCTTGAAAAAAAATGGAAATTCTCAGATGACTCAATTTTTCTATCAAAATTTACAGCAGAAATCGAAAGTAAGATAGATTCTNACCCAAAAAAAATACTTGAAATAGGAAGCGGTTGTGGTATAGTAACTATTTTACTATCAAAATGGTTAGATGGGAAAAATAATTCGTTTTTTGCAGTAGAAATAGACAAAAAGATGTGTTTTCTCTGTTTACTCAATTTCAAAAGTAATAACGTAAAAGCTCATGCAATATGTGGCGATATAAAAGAACTGAAATTCAAAGANAAGTTTGACGTAATAGTTTCTAATCCACCATATATACCAGTATCGGAAGGAAAAATATCACCGAGCAAAGACATCGCAAAGTGGGAAATAAAACTTGATTTGAAATCAATAGCAAAAATATCCTCAGAACTTTTAAAAAGCGAAGGAAGATTATATGTTGTATATCCATCTTTTAGGCTCGGAGAAGTTTTATCAAACTTTTTCAAAGTCAGACTCAAACCCGTATTTTTGAAATTTTTCCATCACTCTTTGTCTTCTAAATCAGACTTTTTCGCCCTCATGTGTCAAAAAGATGTGAAACACAAAACAGAAGTTCTACCCCCATTTTTCAAGATACAAAACTAAACTAATAATAAATAAAAAAATAAACTTCAAAAAGCAAACTGTAAAAATCATTAAGACAAAATACAAGACCAAAAACAAAAAGCAAACATCAAAATCAAAAACCAAAACTATTTTAAGTTCAAAGTTTTTTCGGAATAAACAACTATACCACTACTTGTTATATCAAAAGGATGACGCTTCAAGGAATGGTTAATTCCCCTAAATTTCAAAACTAAAATAGATCTTACAAGCTCTCCTTTGACCTCTTCAAGGTCAAACCTTATTATTCCNTCTGCAAGATGCTCAATTTCCTGAACCCACCATCCTTTATCTCCCACCCCAAGATGAGCTATTGCAAGAGTAGTTGCACCAAGACTCTGAACTAATCTTTTTATATGCAAAGTTATATTTCTCGGAGAAGCAACCTTATTATTCAAATATATAGGATTTACGGAATCTATTACAACTCTTTTACCACCGACATCCCTTATCGCAGAAGCTAAAACCTCCAAAAATTCGTTAAGGTCAGATATATCTTGAATTGCATATTTTTCTCTTTCTTTGACTTTTCCGATAGCAGATGTAAAGGCATCAACAACTGCAAACTTTTTCTTTTCTTCAAATTCTGAAATTTTCCAACCGAAAGCCTCAATATTTTTTCTGAGTTGAGCTGGGACTTCATCTACCGAAACATAAACTGCTCCCTCACCCGATTTCAAACCTTCCACCAAAAACTGTTGAGCAAAAATACTTTTACCCGTTCCNGTTCCACCCACAAGGACTACAAAACTCCTCTCAGGTAACCCTCCGCCCAAAATACTATCAAACCCCTGTATTCCTGATCTTACTCTTTTCTGAAAAACAGAACTCTCTTTTGATATCCCTTCCATAACACTATTTTAATCTGTAAATTAACCAAACCTATAACGAAGTTTTCAGGAAAATTTGATTAGCAAAAATAGCAAAAATTATCAAAAAAATCAAAAATCAACCAAAACAAAAAACAAAATGATTATATTATAGGGAAGAGGAGGTGATTAAAAATGAAAGTTAAAAGCATATTAGTAACAGCAACTTTGGCAGTAGCATGTATTATAGCGGTCAAATCGGACGCTTTCGCTTGTGGCGGAGGAAAAACTCATGGGCAAGAAGTCAAATCTGCCCCAACCTTTATGTCTCCTGT
>AWOA01000093.1 GCA_000494225.1 Candidatus Calescibacterium nevadense OTU 1 | reverse complement strand
TCTGATACCAAGTTTTTGCTTGGTATATGAAGGAGGAAATCTGGTTTGCCATTTTTCTATATTTTCCCATATGTTTGAAATTTGAAGGAGTAAATCTTCTCTTCCGAAGGGAGCAATAATTTGCATGCCCGCCGGAATTTCACGATCTAACCACACAGGTAAAGAAATAGCAGGAACACCGGTTATGTTTGCATATTGAGTAAACGGCGTTCTCTGAAAGTTTTTTATTTCAAGTTGCCTTAAAATGTTGCGAAAAACTTTTACCTTATACATAAGCTTGAAAAGTCCAAATCTTACTGAAACTCTTAAAAATCTTTCTTGAATTTTTGGAGGTTTTAGCTCACCTATTTTTGCGGGTAAAAACGCACAAGTTGGAGTCAAAAAAACATCATACTTTTCAAAAAATAAGTTGAGCTTGTGTATAAGCTCATATCTTTTCCACGTAGAAAGAATATAATCACCTGATGACCTTAATTCTCCTAATGCAAAAAGAGAAAGAGTTGTAGCTTCAACATCAGAAAAGACCTTTTTGCCATATTTTTCTTTGAGCTCTTTTATAAGTGCATTCGCCTCACCATAATACATAGAAAGGAAAACATGAAAGATATCCCATCCCCATCCCTCAGGTTCTGCTTCTTCGACATACCATCCTATTCTCTCAAACTCCTTTGCAGCTTTCAAAACCGCGTCTTTGTAGAATTTGTCAACGGGAGTATCTATGGGAGATCTTGTTGTAAAAGCAACTTTTAATTTCTTCAGTTCTCTTTTGTATACCTCAGAATATTTTTCTTGCGGATGCTCAATCTTGAAAGGTGAAGTTGGAGAGTACCCGCTAACAACATCCAAAAGCAAAGCAACATCTTGCGTCGTTCTCGTAAAGAAAAAATTTACTCCAAATCCTTGCCATATCTCACCGTGAGGCGGACCGGCAGGAGTTCTTCCCCGAGATGGTTTCAGACCTATCAATCCTGTATAGCAGGCTGGAATCCTTATAGAACCTCCCCCATCGCTTCCAGAGGCAACAGGAACCATACAACTTGCGACCGCAGAAGCCGAACCACCAGATGACCCGCCCGGAGTAAGTTCTAAATTCCACGGATTTTTCGTTGGACCAAAAAGTTCGGGCTCAGTATATCCTAAAAACCCAAACTCAGATGTGTTAGTTTTTCCAAAAATTAAGCCACCGTGCTTTCTTATTCTTGCAACAAACTCACTTTCGTAATCTGGAATAAAATCTTTAAGAAGCTTTGATCCGTCAGTTGACCTTACTCCTGGATAATGTTGTCTTAAATCTTTTAAAAGTAGAGGAACACCATAGAGTTTTCCTTCTTCTTTTACTTCCGGTTTATCTAAATTTTTCAGATCTTCTTTAATTCTATTATTTTCTATCCATACTACGACCGCGTTAAGATCAGGGTTTAATTTCCGGGAGACCTCAATTGCAGTTTCAAGTATTTCATGAGGTCTAATTTCTCCCCTTTTTATGAGATTTACAATTTCGGCAGCTGAAAGNTTTACATACTCCTCCTCCTTGATCATGAATGAAATTTTTTTTGGTATTATTTTTTTATTATTTATTGCTATCTTTTTTTATTATTGATGTTCTTTAAAATTTATCCGCCTCTTTGCAATTCCTGATCTATCACCTGCTTGAAAGTTTCAAATGGTAATGCTCCTCTCACTGGTACTCCATTTATAAAGAATGTCGGTGTTCCTCTTACTCCGAGTCTCTGGCTCTCATTCATATCTTGCATAACAATCTGAGCTGTCTCGCCCGTGTCAATACACTGTGAGAACCTCTTTTCATCTAATCCTATCTCTTTTGCGAACTGTTTCAAGGATGCAATATCAAGTCTTCCCTGAGGCTGTCCGACTTGGAAGAGTTTGTCGTGCATAGCCCAGAAAGCTTTTGCTCCTCCTATCTTTCCTGCACACTCAGCAGCCTCAGCCGCTTTTTGAGCAAACTGATGGAAAGGCAAAGGTAAATGCTTAAAAACAATCTTCACTTTATCTCCATATGTTTGCAATATTTGCGGATAAGTATCTCTTGCCCATCTCGCACAGAATGGACACTGGAAATCAGAATATTCAACTATTGTAACTTTTGCGTTAGGATTTCCTTTTATTCTATAAGGTGGGGGAGAAGCTATTTCATCCATATTAATTCTTTCCGGCTCTGGTGGCTGTTGCGGTTGCCTTTGTGGCTCCTGCCCAGGTGCTCCGCCAAAAACATTCCTTGCTATATTTGTTCCAAGATTATTAAAATAACTCTTAATAGAACGAGTTGCCCATATTATTGAACCCGCTACAACAACGCTTCCAACAAGAATAGAAACTGCCAAAAACTTGCCTTCCGCCTGACCCTTTACCATATCTTTTTCTCTCATAATATATCTACCTCCTTCTGTTTTTGCTTTTTGCTAGTTCCTTAATCAATTTTTATATTTAATATTTATATTTAAATTTATTTTTTCCACAAAATTAGCAATCCTCAGGTAGCAAATAAAAATGTAAAAACCTAAAATTGAAATTATCCTACTTCTACTAGAAAACGATGTATTGGTAAAGCTTCAAAAGTAAATCATAACCTCAAAAGAACATACTTTGATATATAATAGAAGATGGGGATAGTAAAAAGGAGACTATCTATTCTATCGAGCACTCCACCGTGCCCTGGGATAATGAAACCAGAGTCCTTTAAATGTACATCTCTCTTCAAAGCAGATTCTGCAAAATCTCCCAGAAGTCCAAAAAAAGCAGAAACAAAACCTAAAAACATCCATACTACAAGCTCACCTTTTGGTTGGAATATAATTTTCATAAAAATAGCTGAGATCACAGATAATAAAACTCCTCCCAAAAAACCTTCAAGAGTTTTTCCCGGGGATATTTTTTCTGCGAGCTTAATTTTTCCAAATTTTTTTCCAGCAAAGTAAGCTCCGATATCCGCACAAACTGTTGTTAAGACGGTAAATAAAAAAAAGAAAATTCCAGTATCTATTTTTGCGAAATTTTGGATTTGTAGTTCGTTTCCTATATTTCTCAAAAGCACAGCATGAGCTCCTCCCAACCATCCCGTATATATTATTCCAAAGTATGTCATCATAATTTTATCTATCGCTCCCCTCACCTCACGGGAAGCTATCTGAATAAAAAATATTGCGATAAGAGAAAAAGTGAGGAGAGCAAAAAGAACCTCTGATGGAGCCAGAAATGTTATAAAAGGAATTGATGTTGAGACAGCAATACCAATCTGTGTAAAAGGTTTTTCCCCCTTCATCTCCAAAAGCTTATATATCTCAAACGAAGCAAGAAGCGAAAATATGGAAACAAAAAAAACAAACAAAATTCCTCCCTTTATCAAGAAAAACAAAGCAACTCCACCAAGTATTATCCCAGAAATAACTCTTTTATAAATTTCTTGACGAAAATCCTGCTTTGGAATCTGTGTTCTCATCTTGATTTGTTGATTTATCTGCTCTATCTTCTGATCAACCTGATTATCTTTCCCGGGAAAATCTTTTTCTTTCTCCACAGCTCTTTCATTCTTAAAATTTTCAAAAATCTCTTTCTCAAAGTCAAAAAATTTNCGACCCTAATTCTAAATCTTTGAAAGATCAGACGAAAATAAAAAATAAACGATTAAAAATATACAGTTAATAATAAGGTAAATAAGCAGGCATAAAATCAAAATAGGATTAAAGCAGGGTGAAGTGGCTAATAGATACCAGCGAGCGTGTGAGAGAACATATCAAAAAATATGAAAATCAATTGGAACAAAATTAAAACGCTTACCTGCTATGCTACATCCTCATTCATACTTTTTTGCAAGCTTTTCTGAAAGCACTTCTTAAAGCTTTTACCTCCACCACGATGAATTTTACCCATTATGTATCAATATATAATTTAGAAAGCCTGTTTCGGTTATCGGTTTAGGTACTACCTTATCTGGGTTTTCTGTATCCCATCCGGGAGCTCACAAAATAGGATCTGATTACTGTCGGCCAACAATTACCATTTTATATCATTACTGATGGAGACGTTTAGGAGTTGCGAGATCTTATAAAGTAGGAACTAATTTTAACTCCAAGTCAAATCTGCCGTTCGTATATTAGAAAAGGTGTGAATTTCAGTTGATAAAGTTTTCGTGATAGAAAGGGATAAAATAAAAAATAATGGGACCCGAAACAAAATCTGAGGAAGAGATTAAAAAATTCAGAGAAATCTTTGGTAAAGTAGTTCAGGGTAAGGATTTAAATTTTGAAGAGGCAAGGTTTTGTGCAGATTTGATAATTTCTGGAAAAGCACCTCAAAATCTTGTCGCGGGACTTTTAGTTGCTCTCAGAATGAAAGGAGAAACATCAGAAGAAATAGCAGGTTTTGCGTATGAGATGAGACAAAAAGCAGTAAAGCCGAAAATAAACGATGAGAATATAAAACCAATTGATACATGTGGAACAGGAGGAGATGGCCTCCACACATTTAACGCTTCAACAGCATCAGCTATTATTCTTGCATCAGAAGGAATAAAAGTAGCAAAACATGGGAACAGGGCAGTCTCGTCAAACATTGGTTCAGCTGATATTCTTGAAAAATTAGGAGTGAAAATAAACGTAGAACCAGAAGAAGTCGAAAGAGAACTCAAAGAGAAAAATTTCGTTTTTCTTTTTGCTCCAAAATTTCACCCAGCTATGAAAAATGTGGCTCCAATAAGAAAAGAACTTGGAATAAGAACAATTTTCAATCTTTTAGGACCTATCACAAATCCAGCCGGAGTAAAAAGCCAAATAATAGGAGTATTTTCTCCTGATTATGCGGAAAAGATAGCACAAGCTTTATCTTTACTTGGAACGGAAAAAACGTTTGTGTTCTCAGGAGAAACAGAAGAAGGATTTTTTATAGATGAAATATCTCCATCTGGTCGGACATTCTTTTTCAAGTTAGAAAATGGGAAAATAGAAAAATTTGAATTAGATGCAAGAGAAATTTTAGGGAGAAAATACAAGGTAGAAGAACTGAAACAATCAGAAAACAAACCAGAAATAGAATTTTTGAATGTTTTGGATGGCAAAGAGAGAGAGGCTTTGCTTGATTTTGTAGCTCTAAATGTCGCAGCAGGGTTTATAATTTGCAACAAAGCAAAAGATTTCAAGGAAGGTTATTTTATGGCCAAAGACATAATAAAAAGCAGTAAAGCCAAAAAATTTCTTCAAGAGCGTCTTACTTTCCAATTTTCTATGTAATATTCCTACCTTACATATCCTATTTTTGTTTTCCCGGCTAAAACTTTATCTCCAACTGAAACAGAAAATTCCCACTCATAAGGTATATATACATCAACTCTGGAACCAAGATATATAATTCCTATTCTTTCTCCCCTTCTTATGAAATCTCCCTCTTTTTTGAAAACAGAAATTCTTCTCGCTATGGCACCGGCTATTTGAGATAAAATCATATCTTTCCCATCTTCTGTTCTGATATGCCAAAGAACCCGCGAGTTATTTTCTGATTTCTCTAAAAACGCCCGTGCAAAACCTCCTTTCTTTCTCAAAATCTTACGAACATACCCCGAAACAGGAGACCTATTAACATGAACATCAAATGGACTCATAAATATAGCTATCCTTTTTATCTTTTTNCCCTCAAGTTCAGGAACGAATTCTGCAAGATCACCCTTCACCTCTACCTCATCCTTTATTATGATTTTTCCATCAGCAGGAGAAATTAAATCTTTATCTGAATTAGTTTCTGGTTCCCTTTCAGGGTCACGAAAAAAGTTAAGAAGAAAAACAAGAATAATAGAGAAGAAAATAACAGAAATAAGACTTTTTGTTGCGATAAAAAAAATAGAGCCAATCAATACAACAGCCGCACCTAATGGAAAAAACTCCCTTCTTATTTTCATAGACTAAACATTATCCTCAAAGTTTTCAAATTTCAAAATACCAAGTTTTTCGTAATGAGGTCTCATATAATCTGGTAGAAGTCCGAGCTTTTTTAAGTTTGGAACGACCCGAGAGAACATCAGGAGCAAAAACTCCTGGAATATAGGTGAATTTTCAACTATTTCCTGAGTTTCCCGTATAGGAAGTCCTACATCTTCCCATACCTGCGACATATCTGTTATTCTATTTTTCAAAGCAACACACCCCTCATATGCAAAATCACAAAGTTCCTTTTTTTCTTTTTCGGGCAGATCATCTATATGCTCTTTCAGAGAAATAACCCCAAACGCAACATGCCTTGCCTCATCTTTCATGACATATCTTACGATTTGAACACCAAGGGGTTCCTCACCAAATTTATCTAATGTTCCGAATATGCCCATCGCAAGACCCTCTACAAGGATTTGCATACCCACAAACTTAAAGTACCATCTTGACTCTGAAAGTATAGTTTTCATAAGATCACGAAGATGAGGAGATATCGGGAACTCCTTTTCTAATTTTGTTGTGAGGTATTTATGAAAAACCTCAACATGTCTTGCTTCATCTATAACTTGGGTTGAAGCCACAAGTTTTTCATCATAAACTGGCGCACAGGCCACAAGATGACTTGCAACAAGTAAGGCTCCTTGTTCTCCATGCAATATCTGAGATAAAATCCAGCTCATGTTTGATATTGATAGCTCCAACCTTTTTTTGTCATCAAGTTTTTCCCACAATCCCTGAAAAAGAAGTTGCGGAAGTTGTGATGAGAAAGTAAGTTTTTCTATATCAACTTGCTGTGACCAATCTATATCTTGTGAGGCATTCCACTGCTCTTTTTTGGCTTTCTCATATAGTTCAGAGAGTTTCTGTATTTCAGTTTCATACGAATAGACCCATATTGTATCATACAAAGTCTTTATAGCTTCTGCCGTTCCTTCTTTGATCAATCTTTTTGTTTTTTCAGTCATTTCAATTCACCTCCTTTTTTCATTTTTAATTTTTCACTTTACTTCTACCTACCATATGGTAGGATAATATATAGGATAATATTTTTAGAAGGAAAAATTGTTTTTTCAGAAAAAATTTTTCAAATTAGATTTATTTTCTGAAAATCTCATTTTTCAGACTACGCTTTTTATATATATACCTTAAAAAGGAATTATAAATAAACCTCGGAATAATCAAACGAAATAATCAAAAATAAACCTCGAAATAATCAAATAACAAGTCAAACGACATCCTCTTTTCCGCGAGGGACAACAATTTCTCCCTGCTGTTCAAGCCTTCTTATAACCTTCAATATCTCTTGTTGAGCTTTTTCAACATCTATCCTTCTCACCGGGGGCATAGTTTCAAGCTCATCTTGAAGAACTTTCCTTGCTCTTTCACTCATAGCTCCAAGTATTTTTCTCTTGACAGGTTCTGAAGCTCCTTTAAGAGCTTTCAGTAAAACTTCCCTATCTATCTCTCTTAAAATCACACTTATGTATCTATCATGTATTTTTACTATATCGTCAAAAGTAAACATTCTTTGCTTTATCTCCTCTGCGAGCTCTGGGTTTCGCTTTTCTATCCTTTCAAGAAGTTCTTTTTCAAGACCTGGTGGAGCATTCATAATTATCTCTGCAAGAGCATTCACGCCNCCTACTCTTCTTGCTCCACCTATCGTTCTATACTCTTCATCAAGAACTATACCTATTTCATCAACAACTCCTGGNGNAAGNCTATCTAATCNGGATATCCTTTCCAGCACATCAGCATAAATATCTTTCGGTAAAAATTGCAGGACCTCAAGGGCTTTTTTTGGATCTAAATAAGCCAGAACAACAGCCATTGTTTGTGGATGCTCCTTTTTTATAAAGTTAGCAATCGATTGAGCATCAAGGTCGTGCAGTATACNCATACTTNCNTCTGAACCACNAGTAGCTTTTACGAATATCTTGAGCCTCTCCATTATAGCATTAGCCTTTGCTGGACCAAAAACATTAGTCAAAATCTTATATATAAATTCGTATCCAGAACCTGTCAGTACATCCTGCCTTGAAAGGCTAATAAATTCATCGAGTACCTCCTTGACAATTTTTTTAGGAATTATGCTCAACTTCAACATCTCCTCAGTGANTTTCTGAACTTCCTCTTCACTTAGCATCTTCAATATTTCTGATGCATATTCTTCTCCTAATGCTCTCAAAAGTATAGCGACCTTCTTTGGCCCCGTCAAAGCTTTTTCTTCTTTTTGTTTTAGCATTTCCCCCTTTTTTGCCTCTTCCTCTTTTTGTCTTGGTGCCTCTACTTTTTTCACCTCTTGCTTTGAGAAATCTTGTTTTTGCCCTTGCTGCATAATTAAAATTTTAATAAAAATTTGCGGAGATAAAGTATTTTAAAAGCCTCTAATCTGAAATTAAAATTCTGAAATGAAAATAATGTAGATCACGAAAAAATAAGTTTAAATCTATATAATTACGGAAATTTGAGATTTCCCGTCGCCTCTTCTTCGGGAGAAGAATCTATTATCCTCCCTTACACATATTCCAGAAATAAAAATATTTTTCACACCAAGATTTCTTAAAAGAAAATAAGCAAAGGAAGAAAGACTGATAAAAAATTTTCCTTTTTGTTTTCCCTTTTTTATAACCTTGCCAACATAAATGCTGTTCTCTTTGCAAAGAGCTTCAAATATTTCGGCAACATCACTTCCAACTTCATAGCATTTACCACATATATGAGGGCCTATTACAAAATAAGTAGATGATACATATTTTCCTCCAAATTGCCGTATCTTATCCATAGCCTCCTGAATTATATTTTTTGCAATTCCTCGCCAACCAGCGTGAATTATTCCTTTAAGTTTAAGATAAGAATTAGAAAACGCAATAGGAAGACAATCAGCAGTTTTCACGCCCAGGGCTATATCAAGAGAAGTTGATGTTATAATACCATCAAAAAATGAATTGCCGTTTCCAGAAAAATCGTCNGGATAAAAAAGAATGCTCGCCGTATGATTCTGATTNGGCAAAATCACTTTAAAATCAGGAAAATAGTTTTTAAAGAAAAATATTGCTTTTGTACCCCAGGGAAAGTAAAAATAAATNCCATCACTTGAAATACTAAAAGCTAAATTTTTACCTTTTTCCCTCATCTTAAAGATTTTTAAAACTACTTNGTCTGACAAATTGATTTTGCATTTTTTATAAACTCTCTTACCTTTTTTGGTGATTTTCTCCCGAATCTATCCTCAACACCAGAAGCTACATCAACTCCGGCTGGATTAAATTTCCTTACATATTCACAAACATTCAAATGATTAAGACCACCNGAAATGAAAAATTCTCTCCCAAATATTTTTCCTTCTCTCATGATTTTAAAAAGACTAACTTCTGAAAAAAGAGAACTTTCAAAACCTNTCAATTTTGAAGATGAATCCACAAGAAAAAAATCTACATAATCTGCCACCTTCTCACAAAGCTTAACGGATTCTTCAACATCTGGGAAAATAGTTTTTATGACTCCAAAGCCATAAGACTTTACCTCGCATATCAACTCCTCACTTTCAAGACCGTGAAGCTGTATATAGTCAAACCCCTCAAATACTTTTATAGTATCTTTTTCTGGATTCCGCAAAACTGCTACTTTTTTAGCCCGTACCTTTATTGATAAAACCTCCTCCGGTTTGAGAACAAATCTTTTACTTCCCTCAACAAATATGAAACCTAAAAAATCTGCCCCCTCAGAATCACAAAGTAAAATATCATCATAGCAAACCAAACCACATATTTTCACAAACATTATAAAAAAAACAAAAAATCAAATAAACAGAAATTAAAAGAGAGGGTCTAAAAATTTAGGTTCCATAACTAGCTCGTATTTGCCATCTTTGCTCACACGCCACAAACCAATAACATTTATTCCGTGTCTTCTTTTCTTTCCAAAAGTTATCGGGAAACTTACAGGAGATTCCCAATTTTCCATATTCTCAAGGACCTCAATTATTTTCTCCCGCGTTGGTTCAGGTCCGGCCCTTCTCAAAGTCTCTTCAACAAGAGCACCGACAAAAATACCATATAAAGTAAGAAACGGAGTTTTTGCAAGTTCTGGGTTCAATTTAACAATCTCATCAAAAAGCTGCTTTGATTCAGGATATAGTTGNGGCAACTTTATAACTCCTCCCACATATGCTCCATCCCATGCTTCACCTGCAAGATTAACCATAACAGGATCCGCAAGGGGGAAAGAAGCAAGTATTTTAGGTTTAATTCCAAGCTCAGAAAGTTTTTTTACAAAAGCTGCTGNCTGCCTTGGGTTGGAGTAAATAATAACAGTATCTGCTNCTGCATCCTTTATTTTTTGCGCGTGAACAGAAAAATCAACTTCTGTAAGCTCATGCGATACCTTAGCTACCAGTTTATCCTTAGCTACCTCCTCAACCCCTTTTAGACCTGCTTCCCCATAATCATCATTCTGATAAAAAATAGCAATTTTCTCACTCCCAAGTTTCTCTATTGCAAAATTAGTAATCTCCTTCGCCTCCAAAAGATAATCAGTATATGCTACAAAAAAGTATTTTAGTTTCTCCCACGGATACCCCACCCACATTCTAACATTTCCCAAGGGAGCAATTGTTGGTACTTTCTTTTCTGCAATCAGATCTTTATTTGCTGACACATTAGCTGTTCCCAAAGGAGCTGCAAAGAGCAAAACTTTACTGTGCAGTTCTTCTATGTTTGCTCTCATACGAGCTGGCTGATA